>JAEWRF010000060.1 GCA_023460155.1 Bacillota bacterium
CTCGCTCTGGAAAATGTTGCGGCCCATGTCGACGCCGCGGGCGCCTTCGCTGATGACCTTGTAGGCCAGGGTCAGCGCTTCGTCCTCGGGGAGCTTTTTGCCTCCGGCTACCACAAGCGGAACCGGGCAGGCGGCCACGACCTCCTCAAAGTTTTCGCAATAGTAGGTCTTGACAATATTCACGCCCATTTCGGCAAGGATGCGGGTCGCAAGCTTGAAGAAGCGGTCGGTCCGCTCCATGTCCTTGCCCACCGCGACGACTCCCATGGTAGGGATGCTGTGCCGGAGACCGGCGTTGATCGTCTGCGACAGGTTGTCGATGCTGGAAAGCTGGCCGTCCGCGCCGATGAAGGTCTGGACCGCCATGCAGTCCGCATTCATCCGGACCGCGTCCTCAATGTCAACCGCCACAACCTCATGGGAGAGATCATCATTAAGCATTGACGAGCCGGAGGTAGTGCGCAGGGCGATGGCTTTGCGGCAATCGGGCGGCACACAGGTGCGCAGCGCGCCTCGGGTTCCCATCAGCACGTCCACATGATCCGCCAGTTTCGGGATCAGGAGGTCAAGGCGCTCCAGTCCCGCGGTAGAACCCATAAAATAGCCGTGATCAAAAGCGAACATGACGGTGTTTCCGGTCTTGGGGTCAAAGATGTTGGACAGGTGCTTTTTCATCCCCCAATCCAGGTTTGCTGCACCCTTCACATGGAAATTGCCCTGATTGGCAAAAGGCACGGCAACATGAAAATCCTTCGCAATTTTTAATCCGTCTCTGTCTGGCATAATTCAAATCTCCTTCGCTAAAATCATCAAACGGGACGGGTGCCCCGTTTTATTCACTGCGGTTTCGTGCAGGTTCTTCCCCCCGTTCTCCGGGGGGAAGAAGCCAAAGAATTTAGAAATCGTACTTATCGACGTTGGCGGCGTTGAACACAACACGCTCCGGCAGAAGCACGACGCCGTTGTTGGTGTCGGCGGTCTTCGCACCCTTAGCAAGGCTGTCGTTCGGCAGAACTTCGCACTCGCCGATGCTCGGAATATTGACCTTGTCGCCGACCTTAACAGTATTGCCGGCAGCCAGGTATGCGGCCAGATAGCAGCCCATAGCGCCCTGAATGCCGCAGTCCCACAGACCGAATTCCTCAAGGACATTCGATTTGATATAGGCACGCATGGAGCTCGGCGTTGCAAAGCCGGTGATGGTGATTTTTGTCTTGTCGAGGCCGGCGTTCTGAGCGGCCTTTGCCTGGCCCGGAAGAGCGGTGGAGTCGTTGCAGATGATCAGGTCGATGTCCTTGTGGGCTTCCAGAATGGAGGCGCCGATGGAGACGGCCTTTTCAGCATCCTGATTTGAATAGTAGTTGCTCTTCTGTACGTTGACCCAGTTCGGATATGTCTTTGCGATATAGGATTCGCCCGCTACCTGCCAGGAGTTCTGGTCGGCCACGGTCGCCTGCGAATAGTGCCAGGCGTACTTAATCTTATCCGTTTTGACATTCTTGCCGCGCTTGGTCAGGGCATCCGCGCCCATATCCGCCAGCATTTTGCCGAGGATGTCCGGTGTACCCTGAGAAACCATCAGAGTACGGGCATCCGTAGAAACGTCGGAATCCCAGGTGACGACGGTAAGTCCGGCATCCTTGGCCTTTTTCAGTGCGGAATCAAGACCGGTCGCGTCAACGGAGGAAAGGCAGATGGCATCGGCGCCGCTGGCAACCGCATTGTTGACGACCTGAACCTCATCGGCCACGGCCGCGTTCGGGCTGCCCTGATAGTTTACGGTAAAGCCCCACTGTTTGGCATATTTCTGCGCGCCCTTGTTGGCAGATTCAAAGAATGCGTTGCCGGTAACCTTCGGGATAAAGACAACCGTCTTTCCCTTTACGTCGCCGCCGGCAGGCTTAGAAGCTGCTGACGATGCCGCCGCCGAGGAAGCCGCTCCGGATGCCGCAGAAGAAGCAGCGGAGGATGCGGATGTGTTGCCGCCGCAGCCAGCAAGTGAAAGCGACAGAGTGGCTGCTGCGAGAACTGTTGCAAGAACCTTTTTCATTACAAAACCCCCTAATTTTTTATATTCGCATGGCCATTTTCAGCCAACGCTTATTATGTGACGAACGATCCGCGAATATTAGGCTTTTCCCCTCGCCGGGCCCGAAAACCTCTTCTCGAAGATCCTTTGCACCTTAGGATTGTGTGAAAGCGAACGGAAGATTACCACAATCAGCAGCAGCAGGCCGACCGGAATGTCGAGGTACTGCGTGTTGATCTTAAAGCAGAGCGGAAGACCGAAGCGCAGGACCCCGATGACAAGCGCAGCCAGCGCGGTTCCGATTACGCTGCCCTTGCCTCCGGTGCTGAGGGTTCCGCCCAGCACTACGGCGGTGATGATCTGGAGCGTAAAGGTAGCGCCGATATCGCTTTTTGCCGTATCGAGGTACGAGGTAAGAACGATGCCTGCAATGGCCGCGCTGATACCGGAAAGCACATAGGTGCTCAGGACGACAAGCCGGCTGTTGATGCCGGAGTACTCGGCCGCCTTCGGATTGACGCCCACCAGAAAGACCCTTCTGCCGTATTTGGATTTATGAAGCAGGAAATAGGCAATCAGCGCAAGCGCCGCAAAAATCAACAGCTGATTCGGTATGACGTTGAAGAGCTTGAACTCGGCAATCTGACCGAAGCTGTCGGGAAACCCGCTGATTCCCTTATAGCTTTCCGTAGAAGAAAGCCGGGAGACAAGCAGCGCAAGGCCGGAGTACAGGAAGCTCCCGCCCAGGGTTACCACCATGGGCTGAACGCCGCAGTAAGCGACGAAGAATCCGGAAAGCGCCCCGCAGAGCGCCGCGGCGATAATGGCGATCAGGCAGGCAGCCCATACATTAAAGCCCGCGTCATGCCATACGACACCGACAATGATGGAGGACAGACCGACAATGGAGC
>JAEWRF010000061.1 GCA_023460155.1 Bacillota bacterium
AAACAGGTGCACCCCGGCATATCCTGTAATAAAAACACAGGGGGGATTGTTGTGGGCAAGCCTTTGATCGTGGTAGGCTCCGTCACATTTGCAATAAAGGGCCGTGATCTGCTGGCACGCAGCGGAATACGTTCCAGTGTCGAACGCACACCGCGCAGCTCCGGTTTTGAGGGCTGCGGTTACAGCATATATGTTCCGGACCGCACCGACGAGGCAGAGCGAATCCTCATTCGGAACGGAATCCGCATTTCCGGACGGGCAGAAAGGGGAGACGGCTGATGATCTATTTGGATAACGCCGCAACCACATACCCGAAGCCGGTCTCCGTGCACAACGCGGTGGTATCGGCGCTTTCCGTTTACGGGGCCAATCCGGGCAGGGCCGGCCACAGCATGTCCATGGCCGCGGCGGAGGAAATGTACCGCTGCCGGGAGGCGGCAGCCGGCTTTTTTCACGCACCCGGCCCGGAGTGCGTTGCGTTTACGATCAACTGCACCTATGCCCTGAACGCGGTCATCAAAGGACTGCTCAAGTCCGGGGACCATGCCGTTACCTCCTGCCTCGAGCACAATGCGGTGGTCCGCCCACTGTATGCGATGACAAAAAGAGGCGTATCGGTGACGGAAGCCCGCGTTTTCCCGGGTAACGACGAGGCCACCGTCCGTTCCTTTGAAGAGGCTCTGAGGCCGAATACCAGACTGATCGTCTGTACCCATGCTTCCAATGTATGGGGAATTCGGCTTCCCATCGAACGGATCGCCGCGCTCGGCCGAAAGCGCGGGATTCCCATCGCAGTGGACTGTGCCCAATCGGCCGGAGTTCTGCCGATTGATATGGAAAAAAGCGGCATCGATTTTCTCTGCGCGGCCGGTCACAAAGGCCTGTACGGCCCCATGGGAACCGGGATGCTGATCACGGCGCGCGGCTCCGAGCTGCAGACCATGGTGGAGGGCGGCACCGGAACCAGTTCGGCGGAGGCGGAACAGCCCTCCTCCATGCCGGACCGGATGGAAAGCGGGACCCAGAACATGCCGGGAATCGCCGGACTGCACGCCGGAATCGAGTTTGTCCGGCAGTGGGGTACGGAGGCGATCTATGCGCACGAAATGGCAATGACCCGGGCGCTGTACGAGCGGCTTTCCCATGTCCCGGGCGTCCGGCTGTATACGGCGGAACCATCCGCCCCCTACTTTGCCCCTGTGCTTTCCTTTAATGTGCGCGACCTCCCCAGCGAGGAGATCGGCAGAAAGCTCAACGATCAGGGGGTGGCCGTGCGCGCCGGACTGCACTGTGCGCCCGTTGCCCATCGGTTTTTCGGCACGCTGCAGCAGGGAGCCGTGCGCGTCTGCCCATCCGTCTTTACGACGGAAAAGGATGTTTCCGGCTTCTCGGCGGCGATGCTCCGCATCGTTTAGAAAATTTTCTGGAAAGACAGCGGCTGCCTCAGGGTGCGAAAACCCCTTCGTACCCAGGGACGGCCGGAATTATGTCTGCGATAAATTGGCGGTTCCGCAAAATTACCGGGAGAAAGGGATTGCATCTCCGGGCGTATATGTTAAAATGAAAAGGGATAACGGATTATAACAGGAAAGGATAAAGGGTATGGATTTTTTGCCGGTTCTTTGGGAATCGTTTATTCAGTTGATCTATCAGTTCCGCATCTCCGATGCGCTGGACATCCTCCTTGTGACCTTTATCCTCTACAGCGGCATCAAGCTGGTGCGTGAAACGCGCGCGGGGCAGCTTGTCCGCGGAATCCTGATTGTTCTGGCTCTCTGGTTTCTGTCTTATTTCCTGAAGCTTTATATGATGCAGACCATCCTCAGCTATCTTTTCAATTTTGCCTTTATTGCCATTCTGATCGTCTTTCAGCCGGAGATCCGGCGGGCGCTGGAGCAGCTCGGCCGCAGCGGAATCCGGGGGAAGGGGACAGGGCCGTTTGGCCTTTCGCTTGCCTCCAGTGACGCGCTGGAGCTTGCCCGCCAGAACCGCAGGGCGGTTAATATGGTGGTCGACGCTGCGGCACAGATGTCCAAGCAGAAGACGGGAGCTTTGATCGTCTTTGAGCGGAAGACGAAGCTGGGGGATATTATTGACACCGGCACGGTTCTGGAGGCAATTCCTTCCGTACCGATGATCTGCAATGTGTTTTTCAATAAGGCGCCGCTCCACGACGGCGCGATGATCGTCCGCGACGGGATGGTATACGCGGCGGGCTGCATTCTTCCGCTTACCAAAAGCGGTGCTGTGGCAATTGAGCTTGGAACGCGCCATCGCGCCGCCATCGGCATGAGCGAGAATTCCGATGCTGTCGTCGTGGTCGTCTCCGAGGAGACCGGCCAAATTTCCGTGGTCGTTAACGGCGTTATCACCCGGAATTATACCAGGGAAACCTTAAAAAGCGAGCTCGAAAATCTCCTGCTTTCCGGCAATTCTGAACCGGGAGAAAAGAGGCAGGGTTGGATTCCCTCAATCAGGAGGGCAAAAAAGCCATGAATAAAAAGTTTTCTTTCAACCGGCTGTTTTACAGAAATCGGTTTGTATTTGTTTTGTCCCTCCTGATCGCCATCGTCCTTTGGGCCGTTATGACCTCCATGGATACGGAGGATCATCCGCGCGCCATTACGGGGGTCCCGATCGTGATCAGCCTTTCCGACTCCGCACAGGCGGACGGGCTTCGGGTCTTCAGTCCGACCGACGCAAAGGCGACGGTCTATATCAAGGGCAACAGTCTGATCGTCAATCAGGTGAAGGCCTCCGATATGGAGGTCGTTGCTCCGCTTGCTTCCACGATCACTTCATCGGTAAATTACCCTTTTACGCTTGCCGTTCAGAAAAAAGGAAACCTCACCGATTATTCGGTGATGTCCATTTCGCCCGATCAGACCCTGATTACGGTGGACCGGTATAAGGAAAAAACATTCGATATTCAAAGCGACATTTCCTATAAGGACGGCTATCAGGCGGATCCTACTTATTTTGTAGGCACTCCGGTTCTCAGCAGCGATCGTGTGACCATCTCCGGACCCGAAAAACAGGTTTCGAGCGTCAACCGCGTCGCCTATGAATATACGGTCAACGATACGCTCCGCAATACGAAGCAGTTTACCGCGGACCTCGTGCTGTTCGACGCGAACGGCAATAAGATTTCATCCGGCAGCATGAAAGTGAGTCCGGAAAAGGTGGATGTCAGCATCCCGGTGCTTCCGCGGAAATACGTCCCGCTGAGCGCTACCTTTACCAACAAACCGGACGGCTTCAACATCGGTTCGAGTCAGGTCGAAATCACGCCCCAGACCATTGAGATTGCAGGGCCCAGCGACGTCCTTTCAACTCTGACAAGCCTTTCCCTGACGCCGGCTATCGACTTTTCAACCATTAGCCCGTCAAACAACACGTTCACGAAGGATATTACGCTGCCTTCCTCCTATTCCGCCTGCAAAAACATGAGCAATATCTGGTCGGCCAAGGTGACGGTCAATCTGAGCGGCATGACGACCCGGTCGATCACCGTTTCAAGTTTCAGCGTGAAGAACCTCAGCGACGGATACAATGCTACCGTTTATACGCAGGACCTGAACGTGGAAGCAGTGGGGCCGGAGGCGGAGCTTTCCCATCTGACCGGTGCCAATATCGTGGCGGAAATCAATATGTCCGGGAAGGAGAACTTTACCGGACAGACCGAAATGCCGGCTACGTTTGTTTTCAGCAATGCTCCCGATTGCTGGGTCTACGGGAACTATATGGTAAACCTGGAAGTAGCTCCGAAGAGCTGACGATTTGTTTTCAAAAAGCCCGACGGAGCCTCAACGGCGCCGCCGGGCTTTTTCTGTGCGGGAGGAAGGAACAAAAACCGGGAGGCCGGCATATACTGAACCGGGGACCCCTGGGGGTTCCCGGGGAGGAACGGGAATGGAAGAGCCTTTTCTCGCGCCAGCCGCCGAAGAGCACCGGTTCTGGCTTACCGTCATGGGGGAACATGCGCGGTTTGTGTTCTATGCGCTTTCCCCGGCGGAAACGGGGGAGATTGAACGGATCCGGCTGTTTATTAAAACCTTCGACGCGCTTCTTGCGGAGAGCGGGAACGGGAGGGACGCCGGATTTGCCAAAAAAGCGCGGAAAGCGGCATCTGATTTTTACCGGTTTCTGCTGCAGCACCTCGCTTTGGCACTGAGCAGCCGGATTTCCACCGCCCTTTCCGCAAGCCTGATGAACCATATGGTCAGCGAAACGGCGGAGTATCTGGCACTGCTGGATGCTTTTCCGTTCGGAAAAACCGCATTTCCGGCGATTCACCATCATATGCTGTGGCTTTTCGGCTCGCGGGAGCATGCCGCGGCGGCGGGCGGCGGCCTTGACCCAACGGAGCGGGAGGCGATTCTCACCTGCGGCGGATTCGAGCGGCAGTTTGACACCCTTTATCTGCGCTCCGTGTGTCTGCGCGGCTTTATGCGCACGGAGCTGACCGCGTTCCCGGCGCTGGACCGGTTTTCCTCCGAGGCTTCCGACGCCGCCGGACAGTTCCGCACGTTCCTGGAAGGACTGCGGGATTCCCGGAAATCCGGCGAGATCCTGGGGAGCCTGCCGCCGGAGGCGGCGGACCATATGGCCCGGGAGGAAGACTATTACCTGCGGAAGATTCAGGCAGCTCTCCGGACAGATTAAAAGACCAGCGGCAATTACTGCCGCTGGTCTTTTTAGGCGGAAAATTTATTCGTCGCCTTTGGCGTAATCCGCAAATTTGGCGTGCGTGTATTCTTCAAACTGAGCAATGGCGGCATCCTGGAGCTTCTTGAGCACGTCGGGTGCCTTACCGCCGACTGCTTTGCCGTCAATTTCCGTAATCCGGTTGCAGATTGTGCCGGAGCTGTGAATCATCACCTCGTCCGCGTCAAACAGTTCCGCCAGTGTGAATGCGGTTTCGTCGGTGGGAATGCCGACCGTCTGCGCCACAGAAAGCAGATGCTTCCGCGCCGTGCCGGGCAGGATCAGATTGTTCAGCGGCGCCGTGCGGAAAACCCCGCCCTTGAAGATGGAGACATTGCTGTGCGCGCACTCGGTCACGAGGTCGCCGCGGTGGAAAATCGCTTCGTCGCAGCCGGCCTTTTTGGCCCTCTCCGCCGCCATCACGCTCGGGATGAGGTTCAGGGTCTTGATATTGCAGTGCAGGAAGCGGGTATCCTCGACGGTGATCATTTTGAAGTTCTTGTCGAGTCGGGTCAGCAGCGCGGGGCTGATCATCACCATGAGGTTTGCGGGTCCCTCGGGATAAACGTGGTTGCGCATGCCGGTGCCCCTTGTCGTCTGCCAGTAGACGAAGGTTCCGTCCGCGTCAACTTTTTCAATCAGGCTGAGCAAAAGCTCGGAGAGCTCCGCCTTGGACATCGGAAATGGGATTTCCAGCAGTGCGAAACTACGGAAAAAGCGGTCGATGTGGTCTTCCAGAGCGAAAATCGTATGGTTTGCGGAGTAAGCCGCATCGTAGACTCCGTCGCCGAAATAGACGGCGCGGTCGTTCATTGGGATCGTCATGTCCTGAATGAGACCGATTTTTCCATTGTAATAACCGAGATTTTCCATCAAATTACCCTCCTGTGGTTCACAACAGTTTCATTTCCACTGAAAACAGCCGGAGTTTTCAGGCAAAAAAAGAAAGCCTTCAACAACCGATTGCCTCGTGACTTCTTTGTCCGGTCTGTTTAATTTTAGACAGCGGGAACGGTACGCTGGTCGGGAAGCCGTTTTCAATAAAATCAGTATAAGGTGCGGACCTGCCGTTTGTCAATCTATTTCATTTTTGCGCTTTCCAAACAGGTAAAAAATTATTGATTCTGTATAAATATTCAGATGGAAACGGAAAAATACGGGGAGTCCATTGACTTTCAGCCTCCGGAAATCTATAATTATCTTCATACGGTCCTGAGAGCGGAGCGGTTTTCGACTCCGGGAATCTGCTTTTTTATGAAACAAGGGCGTTTCAGCGGCATGGGGAATCCTGCCGCCGAAGCGTCCTTTTTCCGATCCCTTCGGCATACTGCATACCGCGGCTTCCCGCAGTCTGAACGGCCGTCGGGTTCGTGTGAAAGGGACTCGGAGATCGGGCCCTTCAGGAATGACCGGATCGGGCATGAATTTTATCGGGAAATGTTGAAAGGATCGATGTATTTGCAAGGCTGGAGACGCAATTTGATCATCTGCTGGGTCGGCAGCTTTCTGACCTGCTGCGGAATTTCACTGGTGGTTCCGTTTTTGTCCATTTATATTCAGCAGCTTGGCGTAAAGGATCTCGGCCGGGTGGAGCAGTTCTCCGGAATTGCGTATGGGATCACCTTCCTTTCCGGAATTTTTATGTCGGGCTTCTGGGGTCGGCTTGCCGACCGGAAAGGGAAGAAATCGGTCCTCATGGTGACGAGCCTGGGCCTGTCCCTTGTCAGCTTTTTATTCTTAACGGTCTCGAATGTCTATGTCCTGATTTTTTATCGCTTTCTTCAGGGGCTGGTTACCGGTTTTATGCCGGCGGCGACCTCCTTTGTGGCGAAGGAAATGCCGGAGGAGCAGGTGGGAAAATCGCTCAGCTTCCTAACAACGGGGGCGACCGCCGGCAGTCTTCTGGGCCCTGTGCTGGGCGGTTATCTCGAAGAACTGCTCGGAATCCGGAACGTCTTCCTTTTTACGGCTCTGATGCTTTTCCTGTCCTTTTTATCGGTTGCCCTGTTCCTGACGGAACGGAAAACGGAGGGCCCGGCCCAATTGCGGGAGAGAGGCGAATCCGGTTCATTTTGGTCCTGCCTGACGGCAAAATATGTCGTCATCGGCGTTTTGGTTTCTTCCTGCCTGCTGAATATGGCGAACCAGTCGATTGAACCGATCGTAACCCTCTATGTAAGGC
>JAEWRF010000062.1 GCA_023460155.1 Bacillota bacterium
GCCTTGACGCACTGGAGCGGTACATTGCCGTGCGGCCGAAAAATGTGATTGATAAAAATGCACTGTTCATCAGCAAACAGAACAAACGGATCAGCCCAAAAACCGTTCAGTATATTGTAAAAAAATATCTGGCGGAAATTGACCTGAACAAGCCCGGCTTTTCCGTACATAAGCTCAGGCACACGGCAGCGACCTTAATGTACCAGCACGGCCACGTAGACATTCGCGTGCTGAAGGACATTCTGGGGCACGAAAATCTTGGAACCACCGAGATCTACACACATATTTCCAACGATCAGATGGCGGATGCCGCGCGGGCCAATCCGCTTTCCCACGTTACGCAGCGTCCGGAGCCTCCCCTTCCCAAAGTGCCGGAGAAAAAGGACAAAGAAAGAGAAAAATAATATTTTACTGCTTTTTTTCATCGTCCGGACGAACCAGATATTTTACAATCAGCGGATATACCGTGAAGTTAATCAGGAAGAAAGAAAGTGAAAAATACAGCAGCAAAACCAGCAGGATACCGATGATCAAGGTAAGCGGCATAATCTGCGAGCAGTAAAGGAGAAACCAGAGAAACGCCAGAATGGCGGTCAGCAGGATATTCCGCCACAGCCCAGCCAGCGCAAAAATAAACGAGTTCTTATAGATTTGAAGCAGGTTCAGGTCGAACATCACGATCATTACCGGCACATAATACTGCCCGAACAGAAAAAGTACGCCGATCCCGCAGCAAACCGCCAGCGGCAGAAAGAAAATTGGGTTTTCAAAGTATCGGGTCGAGTAATACCGGATTGCCAGATCCAGAAGAAAAACAACGGCATAGCAAACAACGCCGTTGACTAGAAAGGCCTTCCAGTTGTTTTTCACGCTGTCCATAAAATCGGAAAAAAGAAAAGCATGCTCTTCCCTTGCGTAGTTCCGTGTCACAAAGGTAATACCTCCGACGAACGGAGATATAAGAATCAGCGGAAGGGCGGCCAGATAGGAATTCCCGAGCAGGAGTCCCGCTCCGTAGGAAAGTGCAGCGGCCAGCACGACCGGAATGCAGAAAAGAAGATTTAGTTTGATAAGGTCCGTAAATTTTCGGCCGAAAATGGCAAAAAAGCGGACAATCGTTTTTTGGGGAGGTGCGTTTTTTTCAACGCCCGGCCCCTCTTTGTTATAATTTATACCGAACAGATTCAAATCGATATCCCCCTAACCCAATTTGGCGCGCGGATGACATTGATTGTAGACCTCACGGAAATGGTCGTTCAGAAGATGGACATAGACCTGAGTGGAAGAAATATCGGCGTGGCCAAGCATCGCCTGGATGTCCTTCAGCTTTGCCCCGTTTTCCAGGAGATGCAGTGCAAAGGAGTGGCGGAGTGTATAAGGAGTAATTTCCTTTACGATCTTTGCCTGCTCCGCATACCCTTTAATAATCTTCCAAAACCCCTGCCGTGTCATTCGGTGACCGTTCAGATTCGTGAAAAGAGCCTGTCCCCCCGGAGCAACCATTTGGGAACGTCCTCGGAGAATGTAATCCGAAACTGCGGAAATCGCAGTCGGATAAACGGGAATGATCCGCTCCGAGCGGCCGTTTTTACAGGAAAGCAGGCCGGCTTTCAGGTTGATATCCCCCACGTCAAGTTCGACCAGTTCCGAAACGCGGATTCCGGTTGCGTAAAGCAATTCCAGCATTGCTTTGTCGCGGCATCCCTTCAGTCCCCGGGCGTCCGGCTGGGAAAGAAAAAGTTCAATTTCTTTCCCGTTGAGAATCTGCGGGAATTTTTTCGGCATTTTCTCCATCTTCACCGTTCTAGCCGGATTGGAAGAGGTTTGACCGGTAAAAATCATATATTGATAAAAGCATCGCAGGGAAGCAATATTTCTGGTTATTGTCGAACCGGACCTATTGTTCTTTTTCATTTCGGCAACATATCCGTCAATGGTGAGGGAATTGGCGGAAGCGGGATCTTCAAGCCCGTCCCTTTGCAGAAGAAAAGCCAGGAAGCAGCGAACGTCCCTGAGATAAGAATCCAACGTATTTGCAGATAAGGATTTCTGACTGACCAGATATTCGCGAAAATCCGAACAAAAGTCCTTCATTTTGAACTTTTCCCCTTTGTGTTTTTAAAACGAAAACAGGCCGCCGAAACTGACAGAAAGCAGCAGATCAATCAGCGCGGCAAAAAAAGCAAGGGCAAGAATTTCGCCAAATCGCAGGATATAAAGCTTCATCTGTGTCTTATCCACGGAGTTGGAGCTGCAGGAAGCGGCCGACAAGCGGTGCGAAAACCGGATGCCCTCCCGTGCTGCGAGTAAAAGGGCGAGGCAGCAGAAAAAGGCGCCCGGCAAAATAACAGCAAAATTAAATAAGATTCCCTTGATTCCATAGGCCGAATAAAGATATCCTGAGGTTAGCCCGAGCCCAAAGCCGCGGAAGACCAGGATCAGCGGAATAAAAAAAGCCCCCCACATGGAAAGCCCGCACAAAAAACAGGCAAACAAAAAAAGGAAAGAAGAAGCAAAGGAGGCTGAAAAGGTCAGCAGCACCGGTTCTGAAATTCTCGCTTTAAAATTTCCGGAAAAAAGGAAATCAAGTCGGCTGATGGCATTCATCCCTGCGCTGCGGGCGTAGAACGCTCCGCACACCATCCCGGCCAGCAGGAGCAGCGCGAGGAGCACCAACTCCCAATTTTCCCGGACGGCGTCGAGTAGGTCCAGCAAAAGAGTCCGGCCCCGGGCAGATGGAAACTTCTTTACGACCACTGTCATTCTCATTCATTCCTTCCGCAGGATCATCCTTCTGACAAAATGTATGAGGGACAGGGCTTAAAAATGTATCTCTATACTAATCCTTTTTATTCCTTAGTGCAATCGGCAAATCTGTAAAATTTACCATTATAATTTCTATTGCGGCAATCTTACTGTTATTCCGCCAGAGCTGCTTTTATCATAACGGCGCATTCGAGTCGTTTCTTTTCCAGTTCGCAGGAAATTTTATGCGGAACCGTCATGCTTCCTTCGTACTGCTGGTTGTTTGCGTTGCACCCGCCGCTGCAGTAAAATTTTGCCCAGCAGTTTTTGCATTCCGGTTTGGAATAGACGTTGGTCACCGCAAACTGATTTTTCATTTCGAGGTTCAGTGTGCCGTCGAGCACATTCCCCATCTTCCATTCCTCCTGCCCTACAAACTGATGGCAGGGGTATATCTCTCCCTTTGGAGTGACAGCTACATATTCGTTCCCGCAGCTGCAGCCCCGCAGACGCTTGATCGCACAGGGACCCTGATTCAGGTCAATCATAAAATGAAAGAAATCAAACGGCCTTCCAGCCTTCGTCTCCTCTATGATCAGATCGGAAAGTCTGTCATATTCGCTGAAAATCGCCGGCAAGTCTTCTTCCTTTACAGAGTAATCCAGACGTTCCTCCGAGACAACCGGCTCCACCGAAATTTCCCGGAAGCCAAGGTCGAGCATATGCCGGATGTCGTTTGTAAAATCAAGGTTGAATTTGGTGAAGGTTCCGCGTACATAGTAATCTTTATCTTTCCCGCGCCGGGCTACAAGCTTCTGGAACAGCGGAAGAACCCGATCGTAGCATCCGCTGCCGTCCACACGGAACCGAAGTTTGTCGTGGGTGCTCTTACGGCCGTCGAAGGAAAGAATGCAGTTTGACATTTCCCGGTTGATAAAGTCGATTTTATCGTCATCCAGAAGAAGACCATTTGTCGTAATTGTAAAGCGGAAGTTCTTTCCATGCTCTTTTTCAAGGCTCCTGGCATACTCCACCGTCTGCTTCACAACGCCGAAGTTCATCAGAGGCTCACCGCCGAAAAAGTCCACCTCAAGATTGCGTCTTCCTGCAGATTTTTCAATCAGGAAATCGATTGCGCTTTTTGCCACTTCGAACGGCATCAGCATTCGTTCCCCGCCGAAGTCTCCCTGTGCGGCAAAGCAGTAGGCACAGCGAAGGTTGCAGTCATGTGCGATATTCAGACACATGGATTTGATCGGAGCGCTTTTCAGCACAGAGGCAAATTTCTCATACTCGTCGGAGGAAAAAAGCTGCCCTTTCTGATACAGGGTCTGAAGTTCCTCATAAGCTTCACGGAGGGTGTTTTCATCGAAACGCTGTTTTAAGGCCGTCATCATTTCCTGCGGTGGCTTCTCCGGAACGCAGTCCTTCAGATAATCGAGCATGGCAAAGGGAGCGTCGTCAAAGACGTGCACCGCGCCGCTGTTCGTATCCATAACGATGTTGTAGCCGTTTAAGGTATATCCGTGAATCATATGTTTTTCTCCATCCGCACAAAATTTAAGGGACAGCTCATCTGTCCCTTCGAAAAAATATGTTTTTTAAAACTTACCTGTCAGCGTTTTCACATTTCTGGTTGGAAACCGTGCAGGAAGTTTTGCATGCCGACTGGCAGGAAGCCTGGCATTCGCCGCAGCCGCCTTTAGCAGCGCTTTCTTTCAGATTCGCCGCATTCAATGTTTTAATCTGCTTCACTTTGAGCGCCTCCGTTTCAATAAAATAATAGCAAGAATATTATAGCAACATCGGGAGAAATAGTCAAAATTATTTTTTGCGGTTTTTGTTAACGGCTAATAGTCCGCCGAGAGAACCGGCGATTACCATCGAAATCATTTTGGTTGCGGAGGACGGAGAAATCGCTTCATTCGCCGCGGTCAGTCCGCAGAGAAGGAAGAGCAGAAACAGCAGAAACGCGGAAACGGCTCCATAGGCAAGCCCGTGCCTGCGCGAAATCTTCGCGGCCAAAAAACCGGAGAAAAAAGAACTGAGCACAGAAACTCCGATGATAAAGGGAGAGAGGAACCCCTGCGGGATGTTTTCTGAAGAAACAAAAGCCAAAGAAAACACACCCAACAAAACGGCACAGACCGCCGCCCCGCCCACTGTGCCGAAAACCACCGCACGCAGTGCCTGTATGACCGGTTTTCTCCCGGAAAGTCCCGAACCCCCAAGTGCCTTTGAATGGTTCACAGAAACCGCCCCCTCTAAATCCTGACTGCGCTACTATAGTATTCGAGTTGAGAGGGGGTTATTCCATCGGTGCTTACTTTTCCTCATCCTCGTGGATGGTGATCACGCTGCCGACAGCCCATTTTTTAAGTTTCAGCTTAGAACGGTCCGTGCCGGTTTCAATGATCAGACTGTCTTCGTCTTCCTTAAGGCCGACCACACGGCCGACTACTCCGCCGATGGTGACAATCTCATCGCCGATCTGAACGCTGCTGCGCATTTTTTCCTCTTTTTTCTTTTTCTTCTGCTGCGGACGCATCAGAAGAAAATAGAAAATTCCGATGACAACCACCATATACAAAACTGTAATCCAAAGGCTTTGCCCTGAGGAAGAAGAACTTGCTGCAAGAAAGTAATTCATGAATGAACAACACCTCCATAATAATGTAATGATTATAACAGTTATCCGCCCGGCATGCAAGGTTTTCTTAGATTCTTGCGTTCATTTTCAGAAGATTCTCTTCGGCGAATTCTTCGAAGCGGTCCTGTTCCAGCGCTTCCCGGATTTTTTCGAAGAGTGTATTGTAAAAATAGATATTGTGCATGACGCAGAGCCGCATGGCGAGCATTTCGCCGCTTTTGAACAGATGATGAATATAAGCCCGGGTGAAATTCCGGCAGACGGGACAGGAACATTCGGGGTCGAGCGGGAGGGTATCCAGCTCATATTTTGCATTGAACAGATTGCGCCGGCCTTCGGAAGTAAAAACATGTCCGTGGCGCGCGTTCCGGGTCGGGAGCACGCAGTCGAACATGTCGACCCCTCTCCGAACCGCTTCAAGAATGTTTTCCGGCGTCCCGACGCCCATTAAATACCGGGGTTTGTCCTTCGGCATTTCCGGTTCCACCGCCTCGATGATGCGGTACATGACATCTGCGCTTTCCCCCACTGCCAGACCACCGATGGCAAAGCCGTCGAGATCCAGCTCCCGGATCCGGCGCATCATGTCGACGCGGAGGTCCTCATAGGTGCTGCCCTGGTTGATGCCGAACAGCATCTGCTGAGGATTGACGGCATCTGGCTCGGCCTTCATGGCCTCCAGCGCTGCCTTGGAGCGGTGCAGCCAGCGAATGGTTCGTTCGCATGACGCGCGCGCGTAATCGTATTCTGCAGGATTGCTTACGCATTCGTCGAACGCCATTGCAATTGTGGAACCGAGGTTGGCCTGAATCCGCATGCTTTCCTCCGGCCCCATAAAGATTTTACGGCCGTCAATGTGAGAGGCAAACGTAACGCCCTCTTCTTTTATATTTCGCAGTTTGGCAAGCGAAAAGACCTGAAATCCGCCGCTGTCCGTGAGGATCGGACCGTCCCAACGGGTGAATTCATGCAGGCTCCCCAGCTTTTTAACGGTTTCGTCGCCGGGCCTCAGGTGGAGGTGATAGGTGTTGCAGAGCTGGACCTGGCATTTCAGGTCCTTTAGGTCCAGAGCGGAAACCGCACCTTTAATGGCTCCGCAGGTCGCTACGTTCATAAACGCGGGAGTTTGTACCGTTCCGTGCGGAGTGACAAGTTCGCCGCGTCTGGCCGCTCCCCGGGTGAATTTAAGATGAAACATCAATACCGTCCTTATTTAATAGATAAACATAGCGTCGCCGAAGCTGAAAAAACGGTATTTTTCCTGCACCGCGGTACGGTATGCGTTCATAATATGGTCGTATCCTGCCAGCGCGGAGACCAGCATGATCAGCGTGCTTTCCGGCAGGTGGAAATTGGTGATGAGCCCGTCAAGCACTTTAAACTGATAGCCGGGATAAATAAAGATATCCGTCCAGCCGTCGCTTTCCTTGATGCTGCTTTCCTTGGTTCCTACCGTTTCAAGCGTGCGGCAGCTTGTGGTTCCTACCGCGATGACGCGCTTGCCGGCTTTTTTGGTTTCATTGATGATGTCCGCGGATTTTTGGGGAAGATAATAATGTTCGGAATGCATTTTGTGGTCGGTGACCTTTTCCGCCGTGACGGGGCGGAACGTGCCGAGCCCTACATGCAGAGTCACGAACGCCAGCCGGACTCCTTTATCCTGCACTTTTTGCAGAAGCTCCTTTGTAAAATGGAGGCCTGCCGTTGGTGCGGCAGCGGATCCGACTTCCTTGGAGTAAACCGTCTGATAGCGCTCGTTGTCCTCAAGATCGCTTTTGATATAATGCGGAAGCGGCATCATCCCTATTTTATCCAGAATCTCATAGAAATTCCCGTCGCAGGAAAAACGGGCGAGGCGGTTCCCGTCCTCCAGAACTTCCAGTACTTCGGCCCTTAAAATGCCGTTGCCGAACGTGAAGACAGAACCCGGTTTTGCCCGTCGGCCGGGTCCGGTCAGAACCTCCCAAATGTTCCCCTCCCGGTGGTTCAGCAAAAGAAATTCCACTTTTGCTCCGGTGTCTTCCTTCGTCCCGTAAAGGCGTGCGGGCAGTACGCGGGAATCGTTCAGCACCAGGCAGTCCCCGGGTTCCAGAAGGTCGGCAATATCATAGAAATGCCCGTGCCCGATCTCCCCCGTCGCCTTGCTGAGGGTCAGCAGCCGGGAGGAATCGCGTGGTTCCGCCGGGGTTTGAGCAATCAGCTCTTTCGGCAGATCATAGTAAAAATCGTGTGTTTTCAGATTCTGCAGATCAATATCCATCCTAAAAATGTCTCCTATAACCAAGATTTCTTTTCAAATGTCTATTATAAATAAATTGACAAGTAATAGCAACACATGCTATTATATTTTAAAGATTTATCTGCGGGATAGAGGCGCGGTTTTTATCAGTAACGGGTGCAAGGCTGCCGAAGCCGGTGACCATTCGTGAAAGGGAAAGCCGCCGAAGGAAATTTTTCAGGCAGAAGATTTCCTGGTTGCAGTTTTAACAGAAC
>JAEWRF010000063.1 GCA_023460155.1 Bacillota bacterium
CTCCTGAATCGCACCCAGCCCAACGGCGAGCACCTGAGGGGGAATGATTTCCAGAAGGCCGAAGCACCCTTTCTGTTCCGGGTAAAGGGAACCGATATTCGAAACGACGACGGTTCCGCTGATCAGATTCCGATCCGTCAGCCGCTTCTCCTCGGGGATGCGGTAATACTTCGACTTTTCCTTTCCGGAAAGCCCGCGAATGCGGTGAAAGCTGATCTGGGAAGCGAGGATCCGCCGGAAAATTCCGAGGTGGAGCTTTTTCAGCTCGTCGACCGTATCGGCCCGCGCCGCCTGATAAAGCAGCTCCTCTACGTTTGTATTTTTGATTTTTGCCGCCAGTTCCGCGACGGAATCGGAAAGAGCCTCCAGCGATTTTGATTCCGCGTGCAGGATCACCGGGGTGATCATCCGCCCGTCCGGCAGCATCCAGGGAACGGAGATGTTAATGTCGCTGCAGGTTTTAAGGGACCCCTCGCTTTTTTTATGGCTGTAGGAAACAAGCGCATTCAGCTTCGGCGAGGATTTCAGGCCCTCCAGTATCGCACGCAGCATCACCGTATTAAAAGACAGCTTTTTCCCGCTGGCGGCCCATTCCCCGGCAAGCAGGCGGTATTCCCGGTAAAACTCCGTGACGTCCGGCTCGTACAGATAGGAAACATGAGGAATGTCTCTCCATGATTTCGACGTCATATGAGAAACAACTCTTCTCTGCAGATCAAAAATCTCCGTTTCGCCCATCCGGCTTCCCCCTTTCAGATTTAGACTATACTATTCCCCATATTGTCATCTGCGCAGTTGTGCTATAATGAAAATGAAACGGAGGAATCGGCTGTGACCAAAAAACACGTAAAAATTGCATACATTGTACTTCAGGTTCTGCTCATCGGGTTTATGTTTCTCCCTGTGGGGGTATCCGCGGCCTCAGATGCCTCGCCGGTCCTGTCGCTGAGTGTGTTCGGCATGATCCGCCGCTACGGCGGAATGGGCTTTTCCAACGATGCGCTGGTTTATCTCATTTTTGCCTGCGCTCTGCCCGTTCTTTCCTCGGTGCTCCTTCTGCGTATGAAGGAAAGAGCGAATTTCGGAACCGCTTCCTGGCTCAGCGCGCTTTACACGCTGGCAGCCGCCTGCTTTTTCAGTGCCGCAAAGCAGCGGATGGTCGACTCCGTCTCCATGACGGGTCTTCATTACGTGATCATTCTGGTGTCGTTCGCCGGGATGCTCACGGCGATTCTTGGCTTTTTTCTGGCTGCGCCGAAGCCGAATTCCGACGATCAGTAACTCCGCCGAAAAGTCCCGGCCAGAGTCACCGTCCCGCCGCCTGCGCCTGACTGTAAGCCTGCTCATATTGACTGAGGATTCGCTGGTCCGTCGCCAGCAGCTGCTGTGCCGACTGCAGAGCCATTTGGGCGGAGATATAGCCGGTCCCTTCACTGATGTCCCGGTTTAAATTATCCTGCAAGAAATTTACATTTTTCTGATCCTCCCGGACTCTGTCCTGATACTGCTGCACGAGTACGGCATAATAGGCGGAAGATTTTCCTCCGGTCCCAGCCGGCTGCGGAGGCTGAGGATCGATATCCGGCTGCTGGCTTACGGTAACCGTCTGCGGCGGATTCGTCCCGTTTCCGCCCTGATTTCCGCCGGAAGAACGATCGTGCGAAGCAGTCACATACCCATAGATCACAAAGAACCCAATGGCCGCGATAATAAGAAACTTCTTCATAAGAATCCCCTCCGATCAATAGCGCTTTCCGATATGGTAAAATGTTACATCTTTTATTCGTGTTAGTCAATACGGAGGGGAAATTATGTGAAAAAAGCAAAATAAAGCGTGCTGAAAAGGCCCGAAAGGCCAAATCGGCGCGCTTTTGGCATTGTTTTTTCAGCGGCAGATCAGCGGATAAAATTCGTCATGACCGGCTCTTCGCCTGCGGGGAGAGGTACGGTGCCCTTTCCGGCTTCTATGGATTTGAGCAGCCAGGCCATGTTCCTGCCGAGGGTGCGCATAACCTGCATCCCCTCTTTGTCCTGCCGGACCTCGTCTGGATTCATTCCGTGCACCGAGTTCCAGTACTGCGAGGGGACGACCGGCATGTTCGCGATGGTGAAATATTTGTTAAGCCGGTCGAAGGCGGCGCTCGCGCCGCCGCGCCGGCAGCTTACCACCGCCGCCGCGGGTTTGCCGGCATAAGCCGATTCCTTGAGAAAGAACACGCGGTCGAGCAGCGCGGTCAGCGCGCCCGTAGGACCGGCGTAATACACCGGAGACCCGACCACGACGCCGTCCGCCTTTTTCAGCAGGTCGATGCATTGGTTTGCCGGATCGTCGTCAAACACGCAGTGCCCGGTTTTCATGCAGCCGTAGCACGCGATGCAGTCGTGCACCGGCTTGGCGCCGACCTGAAGAAAGGTGGTTTCGATGCCCTGTGCACTGAGCTGCCCGGCGACTTCGGAGAGCGCCGTGAAGGTGCAGCCGTTTGGATGAGGACTGCCGTTAATCAGAAGCACATTCATAGAATCAATCCTTTCTATAGTTACCGGACAAAGGTAACGGGATTGCCTCTGCGCGCCGGTGCGGGCGGTTCTTCCTGATCGGAATAGCCGAGCGCAAGGGAGCCGCAGATGATTTCGTCTTCCGCCAGCCCAAGCCGGTAAAGATATGCGGTTAACGCTTCGTTTTCACACAGCCAGCGAAGCTGGTTGATCCAGCAGGAGCCGACCCCGAGGGACTCGGCGGCCAGCATCATGTTCTCCAGCGCGGCGGAGCAGTCCGCCATGGCGTTGCCGTAGCCCTTTTTGTTTGCGACTACCACCAGAGTGGGCGCGCTGTAAAAAAAATCGTAACTGCCTGTTTTGGCGCGGGTGATCGCGTTGCGGAAGCTAACGTACGACTCCGCCGACTCATCCATCTTCGCGAATTCCGAAACCGCAAGTTCCCGCAGTTCCCGCAGCTTTTCCGGGTTTTGGAGGACAAGGAAGTGGGTGGTCTGGTTGTTGTGCCCGCTGGGAGCATACCTCCCGGCCTCCAGAATCAGCGAAAGCTGATCTTCGGCAACCTGCTCCGGCTTGTACTTTCGGATGCTCCTGCGCTCCCGGATGACTTTCAGAATTTCGTTTTCCATAACGGCTTCCTTTCCTTACCGGTAGCTCTTTTCGAGCATGGCCACAACCTCTTCGTCCGTGATGACGCAGGGATCAACCCGGAACAGATGGCCCATGGTCTTCCGGGCATTTTCGGCGATTGCCGGGAATTCTTCCCGCGTGATCCCGTAATCGGACATTTTCAGCTCCGAAACGCCGCATTTTGCCTGAAGCTCCGCAAGCGCGGCGATGAAATCCTCCGGCGCAGAGGCGTCCGCTTTTCCAAGTGCCTTCGCCATATCGACGAGCCTTCCGCCGCAGGAGCCCGAAGCCGCCAGCTTCTCATAGTAGGCAAGGCTGATCATGATAAGGCCCGCGCCGTGCTCCAGCTTCGGGTGAAGGGCGCTCATGGCGTGTTCCACGGAATGCTCGGAGGTACACCCAGAGGTGGATTCCACCATTCCGGCGAGTGTGTTCGCAAGAGCCACATCCGCCCGCGCATCGAGGTCCCCGCCCTTTTCCACGGCCTTCGGAAGGCTTTGGCCAATCAGCGTGATCGCGCGAAGGGCATACAGGTCGCTCATCTCGTTGGCGGTGGCGTTGACATAGCCCTCCGTACTGTGAAAGAGAGCGTCGAAACCCTGATACGCCGTCAGGCGCGGCGGCACCGTCGTCATGAGCTCCGGATCCACGACGGAGAGCACCGGGAAGGTGCGGTCGAACCCGGAACCGATTTTTTCGCTCCCGTTCGTGATCACGTACCAGGGGTCGGCCTCCGTTCCGGTTCCGGCTGTGGTGGTTACTGCGACGATGGGCAGCGGATCCGCCGCGAGCGGTTTTCCCTTCCCGGAGCCGCCGGAGACGTAATCCCAGGCGTCGCCGGGGTTCGCGGCCATAACGGCGATGGCCTTTGCGGAATCGATGCTGCTCCCGCCGCCGAGACCGACCACAAAATCGCAGCCGGAGTCCTTCGCGAGCGCGGCGCCCTCCCGCACGTGTTCCACAATCGGGTTGGGCAGGATCTTGTCGAAAAGAACGTGGGAAACCCCCGCCATATCCAGCTGCTGTTCCAAGCGGGAAAGGATCCCGTATTTTTTGACCGATTTCCCCGCGGAGGTTACGATCAGCGCTTTTTTCCCGGGCATTTCGTGCGCGTGCAGCAGGCCGAGCTGCCCTTTTCCAAACAGTATTTTTGCGGGCATATAATAGCTGAAACTCATGAAAACGTCCTCTTTTCCATTCCTCGATTCGTTTTCGGCGGTCCGCCGGTTTTGCAGTCTGCCTCTTCTTTCCTTTCTATTTTACCTCAAAACAAAAGGAAAAGATGAAGCTTTTTTAAATAATTGCAGGAGTCCCCGGGATTTCTTTCGGCACTTCATTGTAATCCGCCGACTCCCATGCTAAAATAGCGGAAAGAGCTCCGGGGGCCCGCGCGCTCCCGGTTTGCAAAAAGATGGGAGATGGCGCGCATGCTTCAAATGCCTGTATACAGCACTCCGGATTTCGGTCTGCCCCTGTTCCGTCAGGCCCCTGAAATCACAGCCGAGCCAGCCCCGGGAGACGGGATCCTTCCGGATGATTTCTATGCCACGACGATTTATCCGGAGTATTTCAAAATTGCAGGAGAATGGCGGCTCATCCAAAATCCCCGCATGGACTGCGCCGTGGTGCTGCGGGACGGTGTTCCGTTCGCCGTGGAGCCCCGCCGGATCAAAGCGGGAGAGCTGGTGGTTACGGGCCGCTGCGACGACGGCAGCCGCGGCGCTTTTGTGAATTACGACGCTTTTACCGCAAAGGAGGACGGCACCGAACAGACCTTCGCGTTCCGCAAGGGACGCTCCCGCGAATCCTCCTATTCCGCCGACTACGACCAGCTTTACGACGTGCTTCGGCATGACCGTGACGACGGCTACATCGTCTGGGTGCTCGGCCCTGCGGTGGATTTCGACTACGACGCCCGGGCCGCGTTCGCCAATCTTGTGCGCAACGGCTACGCCGACGCCGTGTTCGGAGGCAACGCGCTCGCCACCCACGATCTGGAAGCGGCGCTCTACCACACGGGCCTCGGGCAGGATATTTACACGAAGGAGCTTGTGCCGAACGGCCATTACCACCATCTGCAGACGATCAATCTGGTGCGCCGGGCCGGTTCGATCAAAGATCTGGTGGAGCAGCGGAAGCTCGACGACGGAATCATGGCCGCCTGCGTCCGCAAGGGGATTCCGTTCGTTCTGGCGGGTTCCATCCGGGATGACGGGCCGCTGCCCGATGTGATCGGGAACGTGTACGATTCGCAGAACGCCATGCGTGAACATACCAAAAAGGCGACGACCGTCATCTGCCTCGCCACCCAGCTGCATACCATCGCAACCGGGAACATGACGCCTTCCTGGCAGATGCGGGATGGGAAAATCCGCCCCGTTTTCATCTATACGGTGGACATTTCGGAATTTGCCGTCAACAAGCTGCGCGACCGGGGCAGCCTGAGCGTCAACAGCATTGTAACGAACATTCAGGATTTTCTGGTGCACACGGAACGGAATCTGATTCCGAACGTTTAAATTCGGTTACACTTTTGATTTTTCCATTGCACTCTTTAGCAGGTTGAAGTATAATAGCGCTATTCAAACAAGCCGGAATATTATGGACAAAATGTCCATGTCAGGCCGTCAATCCGACAGTGCAGCCGCAAAAATTGCCGCACTGGCAGAGTTTTGACGGCCTGTTTCGGAACAACCTTCCGGCGGAGAGGGAACGGCAGCTTCATGACGACTCTGATTAAAAACGGTCTGCTGGTCGATCCGGTCAGCAGAGTACATACGGTTCGCAATCTTCTGCTCCGCGACGGGAAAATCGCGGCCTGCACGGGGGAAGAACCCGAAGCGGACCGCGTGCTTGACGCCGCGGGGAAGGTTGTGGCGCCCGGCTTTATCGACGTTCACATGCACGAGGGCTCAAGGAAGCCGGACGGTTCTCTGGACGAAAGCATTTTCCGCTCGCTGCTGAGCATGGGGGTCACGTCCGCCCTGGGCGGGAACTGCGGAAACAACGCGTTCGAGTCGCCCGCGGAATACCTCGATCTGGCGGAAAAGCACGGGCTCCCCGTCAACCTCGGCCTGTTCGTCGGCCACTCCGACGCCCGCTTCCGCGCGGGCGGAACGGACAAATACGCCCCCGTTTCCCCGGATGTACTCAAGAAAATGAAAGAGGCCCTGAAGCGTGAGCTGGACGCCGGCTGCGTCGGCATTTCGTTCGGCGTGAAATATGTGCCCGGCACCACCTTTGAGGAGCTTCTGGAAGTCTGCTCGCTCTGCAAAGAGGCGGGCAAGCCCATCGCGGCGCATATCCGGGACGACGCGGCGCGGGCTGCGGAGGCCGCCCGCGAAATCGCGGAGGTCTCGCGGATTCTCGGAATTCCGGCGGAGATTTCACACATCGGCAGCATGGCGGGCTTCGGCCAGATGCGGGAAACGCTGACGCTGCTGGACGAATATGTGCTCAGCGGCGTGAAAATAGGCATCGACTGCTACCCCTACGATGCGTTTTCCACCGATATCGGGGAAACCACCTACGACGAGGGCTGGCTGGAACGCTATAACACGACGTACGACAGCATCGAGCTCTGCGACGGGGAGTACCGCGGACAGCGCTGCACGGAAGAAATCTTCCGGAAACTGCGCAAAGAAGCGCCGAACACCATCACGGTCTGTCACGTCATGAAGCCGGAGGATGTCGAACTGGCTTTGCTGCACCCGAACGTGATTCTGGCGACGGACGGCTACATGCACAGCGGCGGCGGACATCCGCGTGCTTCCGGCACATTCCCCCGCTTCCTGAAGAATTATGTGCGCACCGGCAAAATTAGTCTGGATGAAGCAATTTATAAAATGTCCGGCCTGCCCGCCGAGCGGTTCGGCCTGAAACAGAAGGGCCGCCTCTCCGTGGGAGCCGACGCAGACCTTGTCATTTTTGACCCGGAGACCGTTGCGGATCAGGCAACCTACAGCGAACCAGCCAAGCCCCCCGTAGGGATCGAGACGGTGATTATCGGCGGAAAAGCCGCCGTGGAGGGCGGGAATCTCGTGGACGGGACTCTTGGGCGTCCCCTTCGCTTTTAAATAAGAATCAGGAGAGATAAAAATGTTTGTGCCGAAGCCTTTGTTTCCCGGCGCGCGTGTCGCGCTGGTTGCCCCTGCCGGCCCCGTTCCGCCGGAGCGCGTGGAGCCCGCCGCCCGGGCCGTGCGGGAGCTCGGTCTGGAACCGGTACTTTATGAAAGCTGCCGCTGCTCGAGGGGCTACCTTGCCGGAGACGACGAGCTGCGCGCCGCCGATTTGAACGCCGCGTTTGCCGATCCGCGCATCGACGGCATTCTCTGCATCCGGGGCGGCTACGGCGCTCAGCGGCTGATGCGCCGCATCGACTTCGGCATGATCCGGGAGCACCCGAAATTTTTCGCGGGGTACAGCGACGTCACCGCGCTGCACATTATGATCAATCAGGTCTGCGGCTTTGTCACCTACCATACTCCCATGCCTTCCACCGAACTGTGCTTCGGCGTGGACAGCTACACCATGGACAGCCTGCGCGGAGTTCTGTTCGGCGAACCGGCCGGAGAGCTGAAAAATCCGGAGGGAATGCCGCTGGAAACTTTGTGCGGCGGGCGCGCCTGCGGGCTGCTGACCGGTGGGAATCTCTCGCTTGTCGCTTCTTCGCTCGGCACTCCCTATGAAATTGACACGCGCGGGAGGATCCTGTTCCTTGAGGACATCGACGAGGAGCCCTACCGGATTGACCGCATGTTCAACCAATTGAAAATGGCAGGAAAGTTTGACGACTGCGCCGGGATTCTTCTCGGCTACTGGACCAGCTGTGTACCGAAGGAGCCGGAGCGCTCCCTTACGCTGAATCAGGTGCTCGGCGATTATATTGTTGCGGCGGGAAAGCCCGCGCTTGCAAACCTGGCCTGCGGCCACAGCCTCCCGACCCTTTCCCTTCCCCTCGGCGGAGCCGCCGAGCTGGATGCGGACCGGGCTCGGGTAACCGTTGCCGGCTGACCCGCCGGCCGCGGCGCTGCTTTGATTTGGAAGACTATAAGAAGCTTTCCTAACCCGTCCGCCCCCAAAAAGGGTATGGAGATGTCCACATTGTCATGAATTCCAAAGAAATTATAGACAAGGTGGATTTTTGGGTTGACAACGGAGAGAACTTCGGCTAAAATAGTCTACATAGTTAAGGCAAAGGCGCCGCAGGTAATACCTGTGGCGCTTTTTTCATTATTTTTTTAAAGATTTTAGGAATCTTTACAAATATTTTGAATGATGAATTATTTAGGAGGCTGATTATGAAAAAGAGACTGATTGCATTAACCTCGGCAGCTCTTGCACTCTCCATCCTGCTGACCGCCTGCTCGGGAGGAAGCTCTTCCTCCGCGTCGGGCACTGCGGCAAGCAGTGCTGCTCCGGCAGCCAGTACGGCCGCGGGCGGCACGGATACCAGCAAATACCTGATCTGCTCCGTCAACTCTGCGGATAATCCGGACACTGTCGACGTGCAGATGACCAGCGCCTACTACGGCATTCCGCTTAACATTTTCGACCGTCTGGTCGAGAGCGCATCCGTGAACGGCGAAACCAAGATCGTCCCCGGTCTGGCGGATTCCTGGGATATTTCCAAGGACGGCCTTACCTACACCTTCAAGCTGCATAAGGGCGTGAAGTTCAGCAACGGCGAAGAGCTGAAGGCAGACGACGTCGTTTACACCGTCAACCGTATGATGGATCCGGCCACCAAGGCTCAGAATACCGACGTGTACGACCTGATTGTCGGCGCCGACGACATGCTGAACGGCAAAGCGAAGACGGTTTCCGGCATCAAGGCGGTCGACGATTACACCGTCGAGATGAAACTGGCCAAACCGTTCGCCCCGTTCCTCGCAAACCTGACGGTTCCGGGCGCTTCCATTTATAACCGCAAGTTCACCACCGCCGCCGGCACCAAATTCGGCAGCGACGCGGAACACACCTGCGGCACCGGCGCTTTCACGCTGAAGCAGTGGACTGTAAACAGCGAGATCGTCATGGCGAACAACCCGAACTACTTCAAGGGCGCCAGCAAACTCGCCGGCGTTGACTGGAAGATCGTTCCGGACTCCAACACCGCGAAAATGATGTTTGAAAACGGCCAGATCGATCTTTTCGACACGAACGAGGCAAAGAACCTGATCCCCTATTTCAAACAAAGCGCAAAATGGAAGAACAACGTAGTTTCCGGCCCGATTGCGGGTGTTTACTACTTCATGTTCAACGAGAACGTCAAACCGCTTGACAACCCGAAGGTCCGCAAAGCCATTGAAATGGCGATCGACCGCAAGACGATTCTCGATCAGCTCTATTACGGCGAGGGCAAGGTTGCCAACACCATTATCCCGTCCGACATCATGGGCTACAACAAGGATGCAGCCGAAATCAAGTACGATCCCACCGCCGCGAAGCAGCTCCTGACCGAAGCGGGCTATCCGAACGGCTTTAGCATGGAAATCTTCCAGGTAAACACCGAGCAGGTCATGCTGCAGGCTAACCAGGTGATTCAGTCCGAACTCGCCCAGCTCGGCATCAAGGTTAAGATCACCCAGCTCGACAACGCCACCTACCTCGCAAAGAGAAAAGACGGCGCGATCTCAAGCTACCAGAACAACTGGTCTGCTGACTACAACGACCCGGATAACTTCATCTACACCTTCTTCTCCGCGAAGAACACCAAGGCACGTTCCGTCAACTACACCAATACTGCCGTCATGAAGCAGGTGGAAGATGCCCGCCTGATGACCGACACTACCGCCCGTATGGAACTCTACCACCAGATTGAAAAAACCATCGTGCAGGACGATGCCGCGTTCTTCCCCCTGTATCAACTCAACCGTGTCTACGTCGTCAGCAACCGCGTCAAAGACTTTAAGCTTCCGTGGAACGGCTGGTCCGATATGTCCTATTACAACGTTACCCTTCAGTAAAACCGGAAACGGATAAAGACATACTATTAGTATGCGGTAGACTGACTGAGGCCGCCCACGCGGCTTCGGTTAGTCTTCTGCGTAACAGGGAGAAGAATATGGGGAAATACATAGTAAAACGGCTGCTGGTCTCCATCCCGGTTCTCCTCGGAGTTGTTCTGATCATATTCATTATGCTTCAGGTCATTCCGGGAGACCCGGTTCTGGTCATGATGGGAGAGCACGTCAAGCCAGACGTTATTGAAACCATGCGAAAAACCATGCATCTGGACGACCCTCTTCTGGTTCGCTTCGGCAAATACATTCTTGGCGCGCTGCACGGCGACTTCGGAACCTCCTACAAGCTGAAACGCGATGTGGGCAGCGTCATTTTGGAAGCGTTCCCGAACACGGTGATCCTCGCCGTCTGCGCGGCTCTGGTTTCCTGGGTGATCGGGATTCCGGCGGGCGTTCTTTCGGCCGTGAAGAAGAACTCCATCGTTGACCGCCTGTTCATGGGCTTTGCCCTGTGCGGCGTTTCCATGCCGGTATTCTTTATCGGGCTGATTCTTCAGTCCCTGTTCCAGACGGTTCTGCCGATTTCCGGCTTCAACAGCTGGCAGTGTCTGATTCTCCCCTCCATTGTTCTGGGCTGGAACACCGCGGGCAGCATCGCCCGCCTGACTCGTTCCAGTCTTCTGGGCGTGCTGAAAAGCGACTATATCCGCACGGCGCGGGCCAAAGGCCTTCGGGAAGGGCTGGTCGTCGTTCGCCATGCGTTGAAGAACGCCCTGCTCCCGGTTATCACGATGATGGCGATTCAGGTAGCGGACCTGATGTCCGGCGCAGTCATCACGGAAACGATCTTCGGCATTCCGGGAATCGGCCGTCTTTCGGTGAACGCAATCGAAAGCCGCGACATGCCCCTTTTGCAGGGGACGGTCATTTTTACGACCATGATAATCATACTCGGCAATCTGATTGCGGATATTCTCTACTCCGTCGTTGACCCGAGAATTCGAGTGCAGTAGGGGGGAGAAAATTGAAAGAGAACGAAAACGCATCGGTTCAGGAGAGCATTGAAGCAGAAGCTGCCGCCATCGCCGAGGAAGAGCGTCTGGAATCGGAAGAAGACGTCAGCATGAAGGCCAAGCTCCGCGAAATGTTCCGCACCAACAAGATTGCGGCCCTCAGCGCGGCGGTCATCGTGATATTTATCCTGCTTACGGTTTTCGCGAATTTTATAGCTCCGTACGACTCCAATAAAATTGACCTGATCAACCGCCTGAAGGCTCCGTCGCTGCAGCACTGGTTCGGCACGGACGACTGCGGCCGGGACGTGCTGACCCGCATCCTGTTCGGCGGACGGATGTCGCTGCAGATCGGACTGATTCCGACCTTTATCTCCATGGTGATCGGCGCCGTCCTCGGCCTTATATCCGGTTATTTCGGCAAGAAGACGGATTTCATCATCATGCGCTTTGCCGATATGGTTTTGGCATTCCCGTCCCTGCTGCTCGCCATGGTTGTTATGTACACCCTTGGCTCCAGCATTTTCAACCTGTTCATCTCCCTGAGCATCATCAGCTGGGCAAGCACGGCGCGCGTCGTGCGCTCGCAGACCCTGTCCATCAAGGAGTCGGAATTTATTGAGGCCGCAAAGTCGATGGGCGTGAACAAATGGGTCGTCATCTTCCGGCACATTCTTCCGAACTGCCTTCCCTCTCTGATTGTTCTGTTCACGCTGAACATCCCGGCCTCCATCCTCACGGAAGCGAGCCTGAGCTTCCTCGGCGTCGGCGCTCAGCCGCCCGATACAAGCTGGGGCCTGATGATCTCGCAGGGCCAGGCGTATGCCTTCCAGAGTCCCTGGATGATCGTCGCGCCCGGCGTGGCCATTCTGATCGTGGTTCTTGCGTTTAACTTCCTGGGCGACGGCCTGCGCGACGCAATCGATCCACACACCAAGCAGTGACGGGGGGAAACGAAATGGATACAGCTGCACAGAACGCCGATCAGGCGCTCTTAAAAATCGACAATCTCACCACCAGCTTTTTCACCCGGCACGGAGTCCTGAACGCGGTAGACGGCGTCACCATCGAGATTCCGAAGGAAAAAACAGTCGGCATCGTTGGGGAATCCGGCTGCGGCAAGAGCATGACGGCCATGTCCGTTATGGGTCTGGTGGAAAACCCCGGCAAAATTGTTTCCGGCAAAATCATGTTTCAGGGTCGGGACCTGACGACGCTTAATAAAAAAGAGATCCGCGGGATCACGGGCGACAAGATCGCCATGATCTTTCAGGAGCCCATGACCTCCCTGAACCCCGTTCTTACGGTGGGCCGGCAGGTTCGCGAGGCAATTATCCTGCACCAGAACGTCTCAAAGGAAGAAGCCAAGCGCCGCGTACTGGATATTTTCAAACAGGTCGGAATCTCCGACGCGGAGAAGCGCTACCGCTCCTACCCCCATCAGCTTTCCGGCGGTCTGCGGCAGAGGGTCATGATCGGCATGGCGATGGTCTGCCGCCCGGATCTGCTGATCGCAGACGAACCGACGACCGCGCTGGATGTGACCATCGAGGCGCAGATTCTTCAGCTGATGAAAAAGCTCCAGAAGGAAACAAAAATGTCCATCATGCTGATTACGCACAACCTCGGCGTTGTGGCCGAAATCTGCGACATGGTGTACGTTATGTACGCCGGCGAGGTGATGGAGTACGCCGACGTGTACGAGCTGTTCCAGAACACGCTGCACCCGTATACGGACGGTCTGATCCGTTCCGTGCCGAAGCTGGACTGCAACCCGAACGAACGGCTTTACAACATCCGCGGCATGGTTCCGAACCTGCTGCATCTGCCGAAGGGCTGCCGTTTCTGCGACCGCTGCGACAAAGCCTGCCCGCGCTGCCGCGAAGAAGAGCCGCCGCTCGTTAAGGTCGGCGAAAACCACTATGTACGGTGCTTTTTATACGAGGGGGAGGCGAAACGCGGTGAGTGAGAAAGTTTTGGTTGAAGCAGAGCATCTGGTGAAAAATTTCGCCGCGAAAGGCGCTTTCGGGAGCAGCAATGAAGTGGTTCACGCCGTCAGCGACGTCAACCTAAAAATCATGGAGGGGGAAACCCTGGCGCTCGTGGGAGAATCCGGCTGCGGCAAAAGTACGCTCGGCCGGGTGCTGCTCCGCATGATTGAGCCGACCTCCGGCACGGTGAAGTTCGACGGTTCGGAAATTTCGAGCCTCAGCGCGGAAAAAATGCGCGCGTATTCCCAGAAAATGCAGTTCATTTTTCAGGACCCTTACGCCTCTCTGGACCCGCAAATGACGGTGTTCAGCATCATCGCCGAACCGCTTGTCACACATAAGGTCTGCAAAACGAAGCAGGAGCTCCGTGAGCGGGTGATGGAGCTGCTGAAGACGGTCGGTATCCGGCCGGAGTTCATCAACCGGTACCCGCACCAGTTCAGCGGCGGTCAGCGGCAGAGAATCGGCATCGCCCGAGCCATCGCGCTGAACCCTCAGTTCATCGTCTGCGACGAACCGGTCTCCGCGCTGGACGTTTCCATTCAGTCGCAGATTCTGAATCTGCTGCGCGACCTGCAGAAGAAAAAAGGCCTGACCTACCTGTTCATTTCGCATGACCTCGGCGTAGTGCGCTACATTTCCAACCGCGTCTGCGTCATGTTCCTCGGCAAGATCTGCGAGGTGGGGAAAACCGAAGACATTTATTCGAACCCAATGCATCCCTATACACGGTTTCTGATCGACGCGGTTCCGACCATCGACCTTTCCCGCAGAGACGCGCCGAAGCCGCTGCTTGCCGGTGAAATTCCGAGCCCGGTCAACCCGCCCTCCGGATGCCGTTTCCACACCCGGTGCCCGTACGCAAAGCCGATCTGCGGCGAGCAGGAACCCGAAATGAAGGAAGTGGGCGGCAGGCTGGTCGCATGCCATTTCCCGGGATGTTTTCAGCAGAATCAACCGAAAGCCGAGTGACCTGAAATGAAACCGGAAGAACTGAAACAGGCGGCGTACGCTTTGAGCCCATGGCTCTCGGCGGTACGCCGCGACCTGCATATGCATCCGGAGCTGGGCGGCGCCGAGGTGCGCACCAGCAGGACGGTGCAGGAAAATCTGCGGCAGATGGGCGTTAAATTCTATGTGCCCGAGGGAAGCACGGCGGTGGTGGGCACGGTGCGCGGTGCCCTGCCCGGGCGCACCGTTGCGATCCGTGCCGACATGGATGCGCTGCCCCTTACGGAGGAGAACGACGTCCCCTACCGTTCGCAGAACGAAGGGGTCATGCACGCCTGCGGCCACGACGCGCACACCGCGATTCTGCTGGGGACGGCGAAGCTGTTCTGCTCCATGCGGGAAAATCTTCGCGGCAATATCCGGCTCCTGTTCCAGCCCGCGGAGGAAACCACGGGCGGTGCGGAAAAAATGGTGGCCGAAGGCTGCATGAAAAACCCGGACGCCGATTATGTGATCGGGCTGCACGTGAGCGAGGGGTTTGAGGCCGGGACGCTGGAAGTTCCCTATCACGCGGTCAACGGCGCGAGCGACATGTACACCATTCTCATCCGCGGAGCGCAGGCGCACGGCGCCCATCCCGAAAAGGGACAGGACGCGGTCGTGGCCGCCGCGCAGGTGATTACGGCGCTGCAGACCATCGTCAGCCGCAACGTGTCGCCGGTGGATTCCGCCGTTTTTACGGTCGGTTCCATCCACGGGGGCACCAAACGGAATATCATTGCGGGCGAGGTCGTGCTGGAGGGCATCCTGCGGACGATCAGCCCGGAAACGCGCGTCTACGCGCGCCGGCGCGTAACGGAAATCACCGAGGGAATCAGCCGGGCCATGGGCTGCAGCGCCGAGGTGATTCTGCAGGAAAGCTATAAGGCGCTGATCAACCGCACGGAGGTCGCCGACGCGGTGAAGGCAGCCGCTGCCGAAGTGCTGGGCGCGGAGCACATCACCGTGTGCAGCGTGCCGAGTCTGGGCGTCGATGATTTCGCCTATTTCCTCGACGCGGCGCCGGGGGCTTATTATCACCTCGGCTGCAGGAACGCGTCGAAGGGAATCACCGCACCGGCCCATTCCTCCCGGTTCGACATCGACGAGGCCTGTCTTCCGGTCGGGGTTCTGGTGCACGCTGCCGCGGCGCTCCGCCTGCTTGAGCAGGGAGCCTAAAAGGGAAAAAGAAAAAGGGGTGTATCGAATGAAATTATTTATCAGTGCGGATATCGAGGGCACAGCCGGAATCGTAAGCTGGCCCGAAACGGAAATGAGCGACAAATACTACCCGTATTTTGCCGATGAAATGACCGAGGAGGTCTGCAGCGCCTGCGAGGGAGCCGCTTCCGCCGGTGCAAACGAAATTCTCATCAAGGACGCGCACGATTTCGCCCGGAACATCAATCCGGCCAAGCTTCCGGAGACGGTAAAGATCATGCGCGGCTGGACCCGCGGACCGGCTTCGATGATGGGCGGACTGGACAGCACTTTTGAGGCTGCTGCGATGATCGGCTACCACAGCGCGTGCGCAACGAACGGGAATCCGCTCGCCCACACCATGAACACGCAGAATGAAATCATCACGCTCAACGGCAAAACCATGAGCGAATTCATGATGAATGCCTACACGGCGGCGTGGTACCACGTGCCGGTGATCTTTGTCAGCGGCGACAAAATGCTCTGCGAAAGTGCGCAGGAGCTGATTCCGGCAATCACGGCGGTTCCGGTGAGCGAGGGCGTGGGCAACGCTTCCATTTCACTGCATCCGCGCGCCGCACAAAAGGCAATTCGTGAGGGCTTTATCCGCGCGCTGCGGGGCGACATTTCCGCCTGCCTGCCCAAGCTGCCGGAAAAATTCGAGGCGACGGTCCGGTTCCACGAGCATTTCCGGGCTTTCCGCGCTTCCTACTATCCGGGTGCAAAGGCGGACGGGATGAAGTCCGTCACGTTCGAAGCGGACGATTATTTTGACATACTGCGGTTTTTCATGTTCGTCCTGTAAAATGGAATATCCTTTGCGCGGGGAAGGATTTTTGTGTCCTCCCCGCGCTTTTCTGTTCCGTAAAAACCGCTTCCGGTTGACAAATCCGGTCCCGTGGTCTATACTATTACAGTATTTGCGCCCGGAAATCCGGCCGCGGAAAACAATCCGACTTCGTAGCTCAGCTGGATAGAGCGATCGCCTCCTAAGCGATAGGCCGGCGGTTCAAATCCGCCCGAGGTCACCAAAGCGCTGTAATCTTAAAAGATTACAGCGCTTTTTTTCGCCGCAAATTCGGCTTTTTTCAGGGCCGCCGGTCGGATTCATACAAGGGCGGCTCCCCTGCGGATCACCCTGCGAATGCGCAGCTCCGGGTCGGTCAGAATCACGTTCCCGAACCGCCCCGCACCAAGGGAGCCGTAATCGTCGGCGATGCCGAGGCTCCTTGCCGGATTTTCGCTGGCGGCCCGGACCGCACTTTCCAGCGGAATTCCCATTTCCATCACCGCACGCCGCATGCAGTCGTAAAGGCATGTGGCGCTCCCTGCAATGGTGCCGGGATTTTCCCTGAGCACACAGCGCGGGCCGTTCACGCTGACGGCCTGCCCGCCCAGGGTATATTCTCCGTCAGGAAGGCCGCAGGCCATCATGCTGTCGGAAATCAAAATGACCCTTTCGTCGCCGAACATGCGGAAGGTAAACCTCACAACCGCGGGGTGAAGGTGCACCCCGTCGGCGATCAGCTCTACTTCGGCATTTTCTTCCAGTGCGGCGAGAATCGGCCCCGGTTCCCGGTGGCTGATCCCAGGCATGGCGTTATACAGATGGGTCATGTGGGAAGCACCGCGCCGGAAGGCCTTTTTTGCGGTTTCGTAGTCCGCGCAGGTATGAGCCAGAGAAACGCGCACTTCCGGGCTTACCTCCCCGATAAACTCAAGCGCGCCGGGTTCCTCCGGCGCAACGTCCACAAGCCGGATGAGGCCGCCGGACCTCTTTTGCAGGCGGAAAAACATCCCGGCATCCGGCGCGTGAAGATACCTTGGATTCTGCGCGCCGATCTTGTTCGGGCTGAGGAACGGCCCCTCCAGATTGATCCCGACAAGGTCGCTTCCCCGCCCGTTTTCGTGCGCGACCGCGGCGGCCATCACGCGCGTCAGGGTTTCTTCCCCGTAGGTCATCGTGGCGGGGCACATGGCAAGCACGCCGCGGCTGGCCTCATAATCCGCCAGAGCCTGAATCGCCGCCTCCGTTCCCTCGCAGAAATCGCGGCCCACGGCGCCGTGAAAGTGAAGGTCAACCAGACCCGGCAGCGCCCGCAGGCCCTGTGCGTCAAGGACTTCCTCTCCCGGCCGCGGAAGGGTATCGGTGCACAGCCGCCCCTCCCGGATGGCCAGATCGCCATTGTGAAACCGATGGTCCGGCCTGTAAACGGCCGCGTTTTTCAGGATCATGCCGTTTCCTCCAATGACTCAGTGCTTGCGGATGCCGCGTCAGGCCTTGATCAGGCCCTGCGCCTTCATGCGGCCGAACAGCGCGCCGACCAGCTGATGGATTTCCCGGAAGCGGTCCGGGTCGCTGACGCTGCCGCCGATCATAAACAGGAGCGTTCCTGTTCCCTCACCGCAGTGAATCTGAAGGGTATGCAGGCCGGAGCGTCCCAACAGCCGAGCCGTCTCCGGGTCGAACAGGTCGGCTCCTCCGGTGCCGTGGAGCTCCAGGCCGCGGAACAGCTGGCTGTCCGCCGGGATGGAATCGTATTTTTTGCTCTCCGAGGCGGCCTGCCAGCCGTGCCGGCTGTAGCTAAAGGCCGACCCCGCCGGACCGGCAACGACAAGGTGGAACGATGCGCCGGACGGAAATTCCGCCCGGATCCGGGTATCCACGGCGTCGCGCATGCCTACGGCTGCAAGATCATAGAGCGCGGCCACTCCTTCATACTCCATGAGAAGGCCGCGCTTTCCCCCGCTTTGGTACCGCCCGCCGAACTGCGCGGCAATTTTTTGCAGTCCCTCCGCGTCGGCGGGGCCGAACAGATCGCTGATAGCTTCCAGAAATTTCCCCATTTTTCATCCACTCACTTCGGATTCATATGACCGAATTATAGGCGGAAAGGCTGTTTCTGTCAAGCGTTGCGGGGCCGCGTTCCGGAGCCGAAAATACAATCCGGTTCCTCTACCTTTTTTTCCGCGTTTGTGTTATACTATCCATACAGTGTTTTGGGCCGCGGAGGAAACTCCGGCGGAAATTTCTGACCGCTTTGCGCTCATAGGGTTCTCTATGGGCGCATTTTTGTGCAGGCCCGGCGACGGCGCCTGCAATCCATTTTTTCAGGAGAACTGCTTTTATGATGTATCAATCCCCCTATGACTTCTGGTCTCCGTATAATCCTTCCCCCTACTATCAGGCAGACTGCGAAAAGCGGGAGATCCGGCGGCTTTCCAACCGGCTGAACTGGATGATGCTGGCCTGCATTCTCCTGATGACCGTGCTGATGCTCGTGCTGGAGGCTCTGTCCACGCTGGTAATCCGCCCCAACGCGGCCTGGCTGAGTTTCAACGGATTGAATCCCGTTCTGTATTATCTCATTGACGGAATCGGGTATATTGTGGGAATCGCGCTCCCGGTGCTGCTTTATTTTGCCGCCTCCCATATTCCGCTGGAAATCGGGCTCCCGTTTCATAAAACGGGATTTCTGAAAACGGTCTCCTGCGTATTTTTCGGCAGCGCGGTCTGCATGCTCGCCAACATCCCCGCAAGCATGGTCGCGAATCTGGAAAAGCACTTCGGCTTCAGCGGCGAGCTTCCCCCGATGCCGCTGAACGATAATCCCTGGGTGCTGGCGTTTTACGGAGTCGGCATCGTCATTATCCCACCTCTGGTGGAGGAAATGCTGTTCCGCGGAATGCTGCTGCAGAGTCTGCGCCGGTACGGCGACGGCTTTGCTATTTTCGCCTCGGCGCTGGCGTTCGGGCTGTATCACGGGAATTTCATCCAGATGGTGTTCGCGTTTCCCTGCGGCATCGTGATGGGTTTGGTTGCGGTCCGCACCAACTCGCTGCTCCCTTCCATCCTGATTCATTTTCTGAATAACGGTACCGCCTTCGCGGTGGAGATGATAACCCGGTACCGGGGGAGTGCCGTCGCGGATCAGGCGGACAGCGTAGTTTCCTCCGTGCTGATCGGCCTCGGCATTCTGGGGGCGGCTTATCTGCTGATGCGGGAGAAAGATTTCTTTCACACGGCGCCGTCCTCCTCCCCGCTCCGCCTTTCCTCGAAGCTCGGGGCGTTTTTCCTGAATTTTGGGGGGATCGCAACCGTCGTTTACGCGTTGGTTACCTCCATCTATTCTCTGAAAAGCTTTTGACGGCAATGGAACAGGATGAACTTTTCATGCGGGAGGCCCTTCGTCTGGCGGAAGAAGCGGCGAAGGAAGGCGAAGTTCCCGTCGGCGCGGTGATCGTCCGGAACGGGGAAATCGTTTCCGAGGGACGCAACCGCCGGGAAACCGGAAAAACCGCGCTCGGCCACGCAGAGCTGGAAGCGATCGGGAAAGCCTGCACCCTTTTGGGCGGGTGGCGGCTGTGGCAGTGCACGCTGTATGTGACGCTGGAGCCGTGCCCCATGTGCGCGGGCGCGATCATCAACGCACGGATCCCGCGGGTCGTATACGGCGCGCGCGACCCGAAGGCGGGCTCGTGCGGCTCTGTCGTCGATCTGTTTTCCCTCCCCTACAACCATAAGCCCGAGGTGGTAAGCGGAGTGCTGGAAGCGGAATGTGCTGCCATGCTGACGGAGTTTTTCAGGAAGCTGCGGGAAAACAGAAAATAAAAAACCGCATCCGGCTTTTGTGGCCGGGTGCGGTTTTTATTTTATGTAGTCGGCTTGGAGAATTCGTCCGGCATCGGTTCCCCGTCGGGAAGAAGAAGCGGCGTGCGCAGGCGCTTAAGAAGCGCAACGCAGCAGGCGATCATGCACAGGGCAGAGATTGTGCTGATCAGGTAAATGAGCGTCATTCCGCCGGGCATCACCGCTTCGGCCAGCTCCCACAGATCGGCGGTGGCCGCCTTGTTGATCAGGCTGTAAACCGTCGACAGGAGGGAAATTCCTCCCATAACAATCCACACAACGCAGAAAGCGGTGCCGCGCTTCGGCTTTTTCACGGCAAGCAGCAAAAGCAGCAGGAAAATGCCGGGGTCGATCAGAAGCATAATGTAGGAAGTGATAGACGTCATGCCCGCATAGCTTGCCGAAACACCCTGTTTCTGCAGCTTCTCAGCCGTATAGGCCTGCGTAATGGGTGAGGACATCACCGTCGAGAGCAGTGCAAGGACGGATGCCGCAAGGCCGAAGTAAAGAGGCGCTCCGTCGGTTTTTCGTAAGTCGGTTCGTTGTTTCTTTTCCATAAAATATTCCCCTTTCGGAAAATTGATCTATTTCTGCCGCCGGCTGTCTGCCGGCGCAGGAGATTCTTCCCGGTACGGTCTGCGGAGAAGGTCCTTTTTGGTCAGGCCGCTCTTCCGGGCCGTCCAGTCGAATCCTTTGGAACTCATAAAATAGTAGACGCGCCTCGGGATGTTCGCGTTGATACGGTAGTTCTTGCAGTCCGAGTTCTCGCTGAGGATATCCTCGCGCATTTCATCCCACCCGGCGTGCAGGGCATTCATCGGCTTTTTCATAAACGGGGCGTCCTTTGCGCCGAGGAACATGCCGCCCCCGCCGAGCATGATGCCGAAACGAAACTCTGCGCCGACCTGACGGCTGAAGCTTTTGATGGCACGGATCGCTTCCTCGCAGATTCCGGCCTCGGGGAAGCCGCAGTTGACCGCGCAGTAGATTTTTTGCTTTGCGTCGGTTTTCGCGAGCTTCGGGAGCACTTCGGCATAATCCTGCAGAAACCGGGTCAGAATGCCCGGCATGCAGAAAAAGTACAGCGGGAACGCGATGAGGATGCCCTCTGCCTGCGCCATGGCTGCGTAGGCTTCCGCCTCGTTATGGGCGGCAAAGCACTGCCTCACGTCAAATTTATCCAGATGGATCACAGTGGGATCCATCCGCAGCTCCGCCATCTTCACCAGCGCGGCGGAAACCGACGGCTCCCCGACCTTCGGGCTGGCGGAGATCAGCACCACATTTTTCCGCTCGTTCACAGCGAACCACCGATCCTTTCCAGTTGGACGGAATCGAGAGCTTCGGCGACATTCTCCCCGCTGCCCTCCATCACCAGACATTCAACGTTGGTGCGGTGCTTTTTTGTAATATCCACAAAAAGCTGCGCGTCTTCCTCCGAAACATTCTCGCCGTAGCCGATAATCACCTGCTTGGGGTAATCCTCGTAACGGGGCGGGTGGATGGTGGAGCCGTCCGGCCGAGTGGTAAAATAGGGAAGCATATTCGGCAGCCAGCGGTCCATTGCATTCTTGATGTTCGCGCTGAACTGGCCAAACACCACCGGGCTGAGATACACCACGGCATCGCTGTTCATACAGAGCCGGTTAAGCTCCCCCATAGCGTCCTTCATCAGGCATTCGCCCGGCTTTTTAATCCAGCAGCCGAAACAGCCGCGGCAGAAGGTAAGGTCCTTCCGCCCGATGCGCCGGTATTCAATGCGGAAGCCCTTTTTCCGCAGCCTGCCGGCGACGACGGCCTCCAGCTTCCGGTAAGTCTCGGTCTGAAAATCCGCATCGGAAATCACAGTCGCTTTCTTCGTAAAAAGTCCTCCCTTTGAATCGCCGAATATTATAATTCCGCATCAGGTAAAAACGCTCTTTCAATAATATACTTCGAATGGGCCTAAAAAGCAAGTTTTAGCGGAAATGTCTTCTTTATTCTTGAAAGAGAAGGCCCACAATGGTAAACTAATAATTATCCATCGAACGGCGCCGTTTTCTTCATTTTGTTCTGGTTTCGCCGCCGTATTCGGGGAAAAATAACGGAACGCAGCCAGCGTTCCTGTTAACGGAGGAAAAAACATGCAGTCATCGGAAAAGACCATGGACCAAATCGTCGCCCTTTGCAAAAACCGCGGCTTTATTTACCCCGGTTCCGACATCTACGGAGGACTTTCCAATTCGTGGGATTACGGTCCCCTCGGCGTCGAATTCAAGAACAACGTCAAGGCGGCCTGGAGGAAGAAATTCATTCAGGAAAACCCGTATAACGTCGGGCTGGATTCCGCGATTCTGATGAACCCCGAGGTATGGGTGGCTTCCGGCCACGTGGGCGGCTTTTCGGATCCGCTGATGGACTGCCGTGACTGCAAAACACGCCACCGCGCGGATAAACTGATTGAAGACTTCACCGGCGAAAGCGCCGACGGCTGGAGCAACGAAAAAATGGTGAGCTTCATCAAAGAAAACCATATCAAATGCCCGAACTGCGGCAGCGAGAATTTTACGGATATCCGCCAGTTCAACCTGATGTTCAAAACCTATCAGGGCGTGACGGAGGATACGAAGAGTGAGCTCTATCTCCGCCCGGAGACGGCGCAGGGAATTTTCGTCAACTTCGGTAACGTGCAGCGCACGACGCGCCGCAAGATCCCGTTCGGTGTGGCGCAGATCGGCAAGAGCTTCCGCAACGAAATCACGCCGGGCAACTTTTTGTTCCGCCTGCGCGAGTTCGAGCAGATGGAGCTGGAATTCTTCTGCAAGCCCGACACCGACCTCGACTGGTTCTATTTCTGGAAGGATTTCTGCAAGAAGTGGCTTTTGAACCTCGGCCTGACGGAAGATAACATGCGTCTGCGCGACCATGAGAAAGAAGAGCTTTCGTTCTACTCCAAGGCAACCACCGACATTGAGTACAAATTCCCGTTCGGCTGGGGCGAGCTCTGGGGCATCGCGGATCGTACGAACTACGATCTTTCCCGCCATCAGGAACACTCCGGAAAGAGCCTTGAGTATTTCGACCCGGAAACCAAGGAGCATTATGTCCCCTATGTCGTCGAGCCGTCGCTCGGCGCAGACCGCGTGGCGCTTGCCTTCCTGTGCGACGCCTACGACGAGGAAAAGCTGGACGAAAAGGATACGCGCGTCGTGATGCGCCTGCATCCTGCTCTGGCACCGTATAAGGCCGCCGTTCTGCCGCTGAGCAAAAAGCTGAACGACAAGGCGCAGGATGTTTTCACCGCGCTTTCCCGCCGCTTCATGGTGGATTACGACGACACCGGCTCCATCGGCAAACGCTACCGCCGTCAGGATGAAATCGGCACGCCGTACTGCGTCACGTTCGATTTCGACAGCGAAACGGACGGCTGCGTAACCGTGCGCGACCGCGACACCATGCAGCAGGAGCGCATTTCCATCGACTCTCTCGCAAGCTATCTCGAAAAGAAAATCGAATTTTGAATTGGTTCCCATAAGCGACAAACGGCAGAACGGCGAGCTGTGGGAATTAGGTTCATAGACGGAGGCTATTCATGCCCGAAGACGACAGGGATGTTGCGGATCGGACCGGCGCAGTTGCGATACTGCAAAAGTGTGCGTCGGTGTGCGTTGCCCTGAAAGACGGAGAAAAGCCCTATGCCGTTCCTCTGAGCTTCGGCTTCCGGAGTGAAAAAGGCTCGCTTTTTCTGTACTTTCAGATCTCGTCGTGCGGGCGGACGGCGGAGCTACTCCGGAAGAATTCGGAGATCAGCTTTACGGCGGAGCATATGCTCACGCCGGAGCAGCCGAACGCCCTGTGCCCCCGGCTTCCGGAGTATGAAAGCGTCGTCGGCGAAGGCCGCGCCGTCTTTGTGGAGGAGTACGGGCAGAAGCTGAAGGCGCTCGGCATATTCATGCGGCGGTATGGCTATAATGGGGTGCTTGCCTACAATCCGGCGGCCTTTTCCCGCTCCGCGCTGGTCGAAGTTCAGGTTTCGCGCCTGAGTTCCCGGCGCTGCGGGCCGGAACTCGTCGGCGGCAATTAAAAGGAGGAGTCGGTATGCGCAGAAAAGATCGGGAAGTAGCGGACTTTGACGAGATCATCGGGATCCTGGAAAAATGCCCGGTTGGGCATCTTGCTCTCCCGGACGGAGACAGGACGTACGTCGTTCCCCTGAACTTTGCCTGGCGGGTTCAGGATGGGAAAATGACGGTCTATTTTCACTGTGCGAAGGAAGGCCGAAAAGTCGATCTGCTCCGGAAAAATCCCAACGCCTGCTTCGAAGCGGACTGCTCCTTCAGCCTGGTGAAGGGCTCCAGCGCCTGCCGCTGGTCGGCCCTGTATGAAAGTGTGATCGGCGAAGGCCGCGCGGCGCTGATCGATGACCCGGAAGAAAAGCGGGAAGCACTCGATCTCCTGATGAAACGCTACGGCTATGAGGGAAAACCCAGTTACGAACCGTCTGAACTCGCTGCAATCGAGGTGATCCGGCTGGAGCTGGATCAGATTTCCGGAAAACGAAAATTGTAGATTATAATATTCTGGGGCGCAGATCGGAAAATCCGATCTGCGCCCCATTTTTAAACTCCTGCATCGAAAGAGAAAACACTCTGCTTTGAAATTCTTACCAGCCCTCCTCCCCGGGAGGTCGTGCGGAACCATTCGGCGAAGTCGATCCGCTTTTTAATGCCCTCGTCGGGAAAGGTAATATAGGCGGCCGAAAGGTCTTCTTCCACTTCAAGGGACACGACCACGACCCAGTGCCAGGAATCCAGCGCTTTAACCGTTCCGTTGTTCAGGTTCAGGAACGCCACCGGCAGGTCGCGTTCCAGCGAATCACTGAAAAACTCCAGAAGCGTACTTAGCTCCGGCCGCAGAGAGGGCTTCGCGGGAATCTCAACGGACTCCGTAACATACCCCAGCCCATTGGCGGCGGAATAAGCGGCGATTCCCCTGCGGAGAATCTCGGTGTTCGGAATCCCGTGAATGGTGGGCGTCACGGAATTCCAGACTCCCTCCATCAGCGCCACCGCTTCGCTTTTTGTCAGTCCGGAATTTCCGCCGCGCAGGTGGTTCCGTTCCAGATAAAAAAAGATTTCCGAAGCCGCCGTTGGGCCGCAGCCGGAGGTTCGCTGCCACAGCGTTGGGTACCAATCCTGCTGGAAGCCGTAGCCGGCTGATTCGCCTGTGCTTTCCCGCACCTCGAAGGCTTCCGGGTTTTTGAGCGTTTTCCGAATCACGATGCAGTTCCCTCCCGTTCCAGCGGATCGGTTTCGGATGCCGGAGCGACTTCCAATTTCTGTTTCCCGGGCGCGCATTTTTCCATCGGTGCGGGAACGGGCTTTTTGAGAACCAGTGCCGCGCAGCCGAGCGGTTCCAGCTTCAGTTCATTGCGGGAATCGGGCACGGTTCCCGCAAAAGCTGAGGCCGACCGCCATTCCCCGGAAACATACAGGCTCGCCGCGGCATCCGCGTTGTTGAAGACGCAGAGCAGACGCGTGTCCGCGTCGTCACGCTCATAGGCAAGCAAGCTCCCGTCCGCCGAAACCGGATGAATTTCGCCTTCCCTCAGGCAGGAGCACTTCGCCCGGAATTCACCGAGTCTGCGGTACCACGCAAGCAGTTCCGCGTCTTCGCTTCCCCACGGAAACGGGTCGCGGTTAAAGGGGTCGCGGTAGCCCTCCATGCCGGCCTCGTCGCCGTAATAAAGGCAGGGCACTCCGGGCAGGGTGTACTGCATCAGGGAGGCGAGGCGCAGCAGGCGCACTCCGCGCTTGCGGCGATCCCGGGTCAGGTGGGCAGCGCTCTGCCAGTGGCGGCCGTGGCCGCGAAGCGGTTCCCCGGCCAGAGCGGTCAGCGCGCGCTCGGTGTCGTGTGTACCGATGTTGTTCATCAGGACACGGAGCACCTGCGGCGGATAGTTTTCCACGATGCTGAGGATCTGTTCCATTGCGTCCGTCGGATTTCCACCGGTGAGAAAGCCGATCACGGCGCTGCGGAACGGGTAATTCATCACGCTGTCGAGCTGGTTCCCCTGCAGATAGCGCCTGCGGACTCCGTAGGCGGCCTTATTGGAGGCATCTTCCCAGACCTCGCCCGCGATCAGCGCCTGCGGGTCCTGCGACTTTGCGGCGATGCGCAGATCATCGAGGAAACGGTCGGGCAGCTCGTCGGCGACATCCAGGCGCCAGCCGGAAGCTCCCGCTTTCAGCCATTTCTGAATCACGCCGCCGCGCCCGTTGATATACCGGCCGTACTCCGGGTTCAGTTCGTCAACGTTCGGCAGGGTCAGAAAATCCCACCAGCACTCGTAATCGTCCGGCCATCTGCGGAACCGGTACCACGAATAGTACGGTGACTGCTGCGACTGGTACGCGCCGGGCTCCGGGTAGCGCCCGCCGCGGTTGAAATAGACGCTGTCGCTCCCCGTGTGGCTGAACACCCCATCCAGCAGGATGCGGATGCCAAGCTTTTTGGCGTCAGCGCACAGCTTCCGGAAATCCTCCTCCGTGCCGAGGAGCGGGTCGATCTTTGTATAATCCGCCGTATCGTAGCGGTGGTTGGAATGCGACTCAAAAATCGGATTTAAGTAGATGCAGGTAACGCCGAGCGATTTGAGGTATCCGAGTTTTTCACCGATGCCGCGAAGATCGCCCCCGAAGTAATCGGAGTTTGTCACCTTGCCCTCAGCATTCGGCTCCCAGTCGGGTTTTTCGTTCCAGCTTTCATGCAGCCTGCGATCGGCGGGAACGCCCTGCTTTTCCTCGCCGGAGCGATAAAAGCGGTCGGGGAAAATCTGGTAGATGATGCCGCCGGCCAGCCAGTCCGGCACCGTGTAATTCCGGTCGTAAACCGTGAGCTGCCACAGGTCGTTTCCGCCCTGAAGCGTTCCCTCCCCGGCCCGGCCCCGCGTCATTTTCAGAGTGCCGCGCCAGGTGTCCACATCGAACCAATAAAAGAAGAGGCCCGCCTCCGGTGCCGCGAAATGGCATTCCCACCACTCGTACTGGTCGCCGTTCATGCCGCACCAGAACATGCCGAGAATCTGCTCCTTCCCGGCCGCGTCGCTCCGGACATGAAGACGTGCCGCGGAACAGTGAAGGTCCCGCGGCATGGTGATTTTAAAATGAACAGCAAGGCAGTTCGGAACGGCGCCGGTGGGAAAGCGGTAGGCCGGATTGCGCGAATTGAACATACCAAATTACCTCCGTGATCGGACACCCGGGGGAAAGCTACCGGGCTTTTTTGCCGGACTGGTTCCTCGGCTCCTCGGGAATTTCCGGAAGCGGGGAGGCGTGCCAGATGTTCTGCGCATATTCGCGGATAGCGCGGTCGGCAGAGAAGATGCCCGCCTTTGCCGTGTTGATCAGGCACATGCGCTGCCAGGAAGCGGGATCCTGGTACAGGACGCCGCTTTTCTGCCTCGTCTTCTGGAAAGAGGCAAAATCCGCCAGCACCATGTACGGGTCGGTGTTGAGCAGCGTATCGGCGGTATCCCGAAAGCTGACTCCGCCGAAGCCTCGGTCCATTTCCTCGATGGCCGCCTTAATCTGCGGGTTGTGTTCGAAAAACGTGCGCGGGCGGTAGCCCGCCTGTTTGAGCTGATCCGCTTCCTTCGCATTCATGCCGAACAGGAGCATGTTTTCGTCGCCCACCGCGTCGTGGATTTCAATGTTTGCGCCGTCCAGCGTGCCGAGGGTCACGGCGCCGTTGATCATGAATTTCATGTTGCTGGTGCCGGAGGCCTCCGTTCCCGCGAGGGAAATCTGCTCGCTGATATCCGCGGCGGGGGTCAGCAGCTCCGCGACGGTCACGCGGTAATCCTCAAGGTAGACGACCCGCATTTTCTTGTTTACGCGCTCATCCGCGTTAATGATTTTTCCGAGGTTCACAATAAACCGGATAATCTGCTTCGCGGCGTAATACCCCGGCGCGGCCTTCGCCCCGAAGATATAGGTTCGCGGCTGAAAATCGGCGTTCGGGTTCTGCCGCAGCCACTGGTAGGTAGTCAGAATCTCCAGCGCGTTCAGGTGCTGGCGCTTATATTCGTGCAGCCGCTTGACCTGCACGTCGAACACCGAGTCCGGGTCGAGCACGATTCCGTTTTCCCGCTTGACGTATTCCGCGAAGCGCAGCTTGTTTTCCCGTTTGATCGCCCCGAAGCGCGTGAGTACGGCCGGGTCGTCCTTAAACTTCATCAGCTTCTCAAGCTGCGAAGCGTCGCGGACAAAGCCGTCGCCGATCAGCTCCGACGCCAGCGCGGTAAGCCCCGGGTTCGACTGGCAGAGCCAGCGCCGGTGCGCGATGCCGTTGGTCACATTGGTGAATTTCTCCGGCATTTCGGTGTAGTAGTCGTGGAACACGCGGTCCTTCAGGATTTCACTGTGCAGCTGAGAAACGCCGTTGACGCTGTGGCTTCCCACCACGGCGAGATTTGCCATTTTCACGTAGCCGTCGTTCCAGGGTGCCATGCGTCCGATCTTGTAGCCGTCCACGCCTTTGTTGTGCATTCCTTCGCAGAAGCGGCGGTTGATTTCCTCAACAATCTGATAGATGCGCGGCAGGCGCGACTGGAACAGGTCGGTCCCCCAGCACTCCAGAGCCTCCGCCATCACGGTGTGGTTCGTGTAGGCAAAGGTGTTCTGCACGATCTCCCACGCGGCATCCCAGCCGTAGCCGCATTCATCGAGCATCACGCGCATCATTTCCGGAATTGCCAGCACGGGGTGCGTGTCGTTCAGATGGATCGCGACGAGGTCGGGCAGATTGTCGAGCGTACTGTGCGAGAACAGGTGGTGCCGGATAATATCCTGTATGGTCGCGGAAACGAGGAAATACTGCTGCGAAAGGCGCAGGCTCTTCCCCTCCAGATGGTTGTCATCCGGGTACAGCACTTTCGTGATGACCTCCGCCATGGCTTTCTGCTCCATGGCGCGCATGTAGTTTCCGCCGTTGAAGAGCTTCATGTCAAACTCCTCGCTGGTGGCGGACCACAGGCGCAGGCGGCTGATCCCCTGCCCGCCGTAGCCCGCAATGTACATGTCATACGGAACCGCGATTACCTTGCTGAAATCCTTGTGGTTTACCACGTGGTACTGGTTGTTCCAGTAATCCTCAATGTGCCCGTTGAACCGGACCTCCACGCTCTTTTCCGGCTCCGCCCGCATCCAGATTTTTCCGCCCGGCAGCCAGAAATCCGGCAGCTCCGTCTGCCAGCCGTCCACCAGTTTCTGCCGGAAAATGCCGTATTCGTAGCGCAGGGAATACCCGGTAGCCGGGTAGCCGAGAGTCGCGAACGAATCCAGGAAGCAGGCCGCAAGGCGGCCCAGACCGCCGTTGCCGAGACCGGCGTCCGGCTCCTCTTCATACAGGGCATCGAGCTTCAGGCCCATCCCGGAGAGAGCCGTGCGGAAATCCTCCTCGATCCCGAGGTTGTAAAGGCTGTTTTTCAGCGAACGCCCCAGCAGAAATTCCATGCAGAGATAGTAGACCTGTTTGGTCCCCGTCTTTTCGGCGGACGATATATACTCGCTTCTTTGCTTCTCCATCAGATCGCGGACGCACAGCGCAACCGCCTTGTAGCATTGCTCGTTGGTCGCGTTTTCCAGGCTGACGCCGAAAACGAGTTCCAGCATGTTCTGAATTGATTCCTGGATTGCTTTCACCGGTTGTTTGTAGTTCATAAGAACGCCCTCCATCGATGCACAGACTTTACCCGAAAATCTTTTATGTGTATTATACACCAATTTTTTTACTCATTCAACATTAATCAATAGCCGGTTTTTGCAGAGAAAATCTCTCGTTTTTATAGGAATACAGCCATTTATCCGCAATTCTCCCCTTGCCCGTACGGACATGTTGTTACGAAAGATTTCCCGTTGATATTTGTACATGTTTACTAAAAACACTGAACTTTCACTTCTTCTTTGAAGAATATTGTCTTATACGAAAACAGCCGGCGCCTCTCCCCCCGGTGCCGAAAAAATCCGGAAATCCCTTTCATATTATATGGAAATAGATTATAATAAACAATAACCGTTTTATTAATATCCGTCGGCACGGGAAAGGATATGACTCAGAAGTGGGCAAAAACAGAATCAAGCTGAATATATGCGGCTGCGAATGCGCCATCAGTTCGGAAGACAGTGAAAATTACATCCGTTCCGTCGGCGACGAGGTCCAGAAGGCAATCAACGGCATGATGGACAAGAACGAGCGGATCTCGGTGACCATGGGGGCGATTCTGGCGGCGCTGAGCTACTGCGACGACGCGCACCGCGCCTCTTCTGCCGCAGAGAACCTGCGCAGCCAGATCAAGGACTACCTGGAGGACTCCTCGAAAGCCCGCCTGGAGGCGGAGGAATCCCGGCGCGAGATTGAGCGCCTGAAGAGGGAAATCCAGACCCTGCGCTCGCGCCTTTCCGGCGATGCGCCCGACGCCGCCCCCTCGGGGGAAAAGCGGATGCCCCTCGCGCCCGGTGTTTCGGACGACCGGCCGCAGACGGGGAACTTCACCCGCGTCGTTCAGCAGGACGGGCCCTCCGACGCGGAAGGCTTCATGAGCTTCTTTGAAAAAAAGAACGATGAGCCGTAAGGTGGAGGTGCTCGCTCCCGCCGGATCGCCGGAGAGTCTGACCGCGGCGCTCCGCGCGGGTGCTGACGCGGCATATCTGGGCGCCTCGCAGTTCAGCGCGCGGGCTGGGGCGAAGAATTTTTCGCGCGAAGATCTGCGCCTTGCCGTAAAAGCAAGCCACGCGCGCGGCGCGAAGATTTATCTGGCCATTAATACGCTCCTGTTCGATACCGAGCTGGAAGCAGCCCTCGAACTGGCGCAATTTGCCTGTACCCTGCCGGTGGACGCAGTCCTCGTGCAGGATATGGGTCTTTTCCGTCTGCTCCGGGAGCGCTGCCCGGAACTGCGGCTGCATGCCTCCACCCAGACGAGCGTGCATACGGCGGCGGGCGCCCGCGCGCTTCGGGAGGCAGGTTTTACGCGTCTTGTGCTCGCACGGGAACTTTCGCTGAAAGAGATAAAAGAAATCCACGACGCCTGCCCCATCGAACTGGAAGCGTTCGTACACGGCGCGCTCTGCATGAGTGTGAGCGGGCAGTGCTATTTCAGCGCCGTGCTCGGCTCCCGCAGCGGAAACCGCGGCATGTGCGCGCAGCCCTGCCGCCTGCCGTTCGCGGCGCCGGGAGGAACGGGCCACGACCTGAGCCTGAAGGATCTCTCCATGATTGAGCGCATCGGCGACCTCGCGGACGCGGGGGTGGTCTGCGCGAAGATCGAGGGCCGCCTCAAGCGGCCGGAATACGTCGCAGGTGCGGCGCGCGCCTGCCGGCTGGCGGCGGACGGGGAACCGGTGCCGCCGGAGCTGATGCGGAACCTGAGCGCCGTTTTTTCGCGTTCCGGCTTTACCACCGGCTACCCGGACAGCGCTTTGGGGCGCGGGATGTTCGGCGTGCGCTCGAAGGAAGACGTCGCAGGGGCGACGGCGAACGTTCTGTCCGATTTAAAAAAGATCTATTCTTCGGAACCTGAGAAATTTTTGGTTGATTTTACTCTGAAAATCAAATATAATAAACCGACGCTTCTAATTGCCTGCGACCGGGAGGGACATTCCGTCCAGGTGCAGGGCAACGTTCCCGAGGCCGCAGAGAACCGGCCGGTGGAGGAAAAGCGCTGCGCGGAGCAGCTTTCCAAAACCGGCGGCACGATCTTCCGGATCGGTAAAATTTCCTGCGGGATCGATCCGGGGCTTTCCGTTCCCGTTTCGGAGCTGAACCGTCTGAGGCGCGAAGCGCTGGAAGCGCTGGAGCAGGCGCGCGCGGAGCGTAAGCCCGTGCCGTTTACTGCTTTGCCGGTGCCGGAATTCCCGCCTCACCGGGCGGAGGGCCTGCGCCTGCGGGCTTCCTTCCCCGGTGCGGAGCTGCCTGATGCCGCGAAAAGCTGCGACCTGGTTTTCGTGCCCTGCACGGTGAAGCCGGAACGCCTTTCCGAGCTTCTTGCGACGGGGTTCCCTATCGGGGTGGACCTGCCGCGGGGCCTGTTCGGCATGGAAAATGCCGTGCGCAGGCAGCTCCAGGCAGTAAAGGGCGCAGGGATCCGGCATGCCCGCGCCGGAACATTGGACGGCGTTCGCATTGCGCTGGAGGAAGGCCTTACGGTTCACGGCGGTTTTTCGCTGAACATTGCGAACAGCTCCGCGCTGGAATGGTACCGCGGGCTGGGGCTCGCGGACGCGGAGCTTTCGTTTGAGCTGACGCTCGCGCAGATATCCCGCATCGGCGGGGAATTCCCGCGCGGGATGGCTCTGTACGGCCGCCTGCCGCTCATGCTCACCCGCAACTGCCCTGCCGCGAATTCGCCGAAGGGCTGCCTGCACTGCAACAAGGCCCTGCCGGAGCTGACCGACCGCCGCGGCATAAAATTTCCTGTGCGCTGCTTCGGCGCGTGCAGCGAAGTACTTAACTCCGTGCCGCTGTTCCTTGCCGACCGGATTTCCGAAGTGCACAACGCAGATTTCGGCACACTGCTTTTCACGGACGAATCGCCCGACGAAGCGGCAAAAATCATCGAAATTTACCGGGCTGCCCTCCGCGGCGAACCCGTTGCCCGGAAGGAATCCGGGTTTACGCGCGGCCTTACCAGCCGCGGAATTGAATAATAAAAAACTGTCACCGGAGAAGACAATCATGAATAAAATTATAAAGATCAAGCGCCTGAACGAAAAGGCGGTGCTTCCCACGCGGGGAAGCGACGGCGCCGCCGGGCTGGATTTGTACGCCTGCCTTGACCGTACCGTTACTATAGAGCCGCGCGGGCTTTACAAAATTCCCACCGGAATCGCCGTCGCACTCCCGGACAGCAGCACCGTCGCTTTGATTTTTGCGCGGAGCGGACTCGGCGTGAACCACGGCGTTTCCCTTCCGAATGCCGTCGGCGTGGTGGACAGCGATTACCGCGGCGAAATCATCGTCGGCATCGGCAACACAGGCAGCGAGCCCTATGAGCTGCACCCGGGCGAACGCTTCGCCCAGCTTGTGGTCATGCCCGTTTACAGCGCCGTTCTGGAAGAAACCGACGACCTCGGCGAAACGGAGCGCGGAGCCGGAGCTTTCGGCTCCACCGGAAAATAGGCGAATATTGTCAGGATGAACCGGAGATAGTTTTGAAATGAAAAAGGGCATTCTAAAAACGTTTCTGCTGATCGTGCTGCTGGTGCTGGCCGTCGTGCTCGGCAAGGCGGGCGGCAGCGCCCTTGCGGGAGTGCACGGCCTTTCGTGGCTCGCAATGTGCGCAAAGTTCGGAATCTCCACGGTGACCGTAGATCTTTCCGTTCTGCAGCTCACCTTTGGCATGATGGTCAACATCAGTGTCCTGCAGGCAATCCTGTTGCTTGCGGCGATCCTGTTTTATACGAGAATTCACTAAAGGGTAGGGGTTATCAACCATGTTATTGCTTGCATCTTCCTCACCGAGACGCAGTGAGCTGATGAAACTGGCCGGTTATGAATTTGAAGTCGTTCCGGCAAACGTAAGCGAGACGTTTCTTCACGGGACGCCGCCGATGCAGATTGTGGAGCAGCTTTCCCCACGCAAGGCACAGGCGGTGGCAAAACAGCACCCGGAGGACATCGTTCTGGCGGCGGATACCGTCGTGGTTCTGAAGGGACGCATCCTCGGAAAACCGAAGGACGCCGAGATGGCAAAAGCCATGCTGAAGCTTTTGTCCGGGAACGTACATCAGGTCTATACCGGCTACACCGTGATCAGCGGCAAAAAGCTTCTCTGCGGGCACGAATGCACCTCCGTCGAGTTTTATTCCCTTTCGGAGGAAGAAATCGACGCCTATGTCGCCACGGAAGAGCCGATGGACAAAGCCGGCGCCTACGGCATTCAGGGCAAGGGCGGGCTTTTCGTCAAGCGGATCAACGGGGATTTCTATAATATTGTGGGCCTTCCCATCGCAAAAATTCGCCGCATCCTGAACGGGCTGCAGAACACTGCGGAGGAAAGCTGAATTTTCCCCGCCGGATTCACAATTTTGTATTGAGAATAACACCGGTTGAGGGTATAATAAAAACCAACAAGGCCTGACGAAATTCGGCTTCGTTAATCGGAAAGGGGAAAATAAACAGATGTTTTCAAAGGATATAGGCATCGATCTTGGCACGGCCAACACGCTGGTATTCATGAAGGGGAAGGGAATTGTGATGCGGGAGCCGTCCGTCGTGGCGGTTGACGTTCGCTCCGACACGGTTCTCGCCGTCGGCCAGCAGGCCAAGGAGATGATCGGGCGCACGCCCGGCTCGATCGTGGCTGTCCGCCCCATGAAGGACGGCGTGATCGCCGACTTTGATATCACGGCGACAATGCTGAAGCATTTCATCCGCAAGGCCGTGAAGTCAAACGCCTTCTCGAAGCCGCATATCATCATCTGCATCCCCTCCGGCGTCACGGAAGTGGAACGCCGCGCTGTTGAGGACGCCGCCCGTCAGGCGGGTGCGAATAATGTCGAACTCATCGAGGAGCCGATGGCTGCCGCAATCGGCGCCGGTCTCCCCGTTTCGGAGCCGACCGGCAGCATGGTCGTGGATATCGGCGGCGGCACCGCCGAAGTGGCCGTGATTTCCCTCGGCGACATCGTCACCTCCTGCAGCGTCCGCTGCGCGGGGGATAAGTTCGACGAGTCGATTATTTCCTATGTAAAGAAAAAGTACAACCTGCTCATCGGCGAGCGCACGGCGGAAGAAATCAAAATCAAGATCGGCTCCGCTTTCCCGACGGAGGACAACGAGGGCGCTTCCGTCGACATCAAGGGCCGCAACCTTGTGGACGGTCTGCCGAAGAACGTGACCATCAGCGCGGGCGAGGTTCGCGAGGCGCTGAGCGACCCGCTGGCCCTGATTGTGGACGCGATCAAGAGCACGCTGGAAAAGACCCCGCCGGAGCTTTCGGCGGATATCATCGACCACGGCATCATGCTCACGGGCGGCGGTGCGCTGCTGCGCGGGCTGGATCAGTTGGTTGAGCAGGAGACCGGCATGCCGGTGCATGTGGCGGAGAACCCGCTGGACTGCGTCGTGAACGGCACGGGCAAGCGTCTGGAAGTCACCATGCCCTCCGCCTACTACAAGGCGAACGAAAAAAGATAAACATTCCGCGGCAAGCCTTCGGAATGCTTCCATACGGGAAGCCGCGCTCACAGAGCGCGGCTTCTTTTATTTCATGAAAAAATACAGGCCGCGAAAAACCCGAAAGGCGAAACCGCCTTTCGGGTTTTGTCATACGGACTTTGTTTTCGGTTTCGAGGGAGCGCTCGGAAGAACGACCGGCTTTCCCCAATCCGCCTGAAGGAATTCAGCGATGGGCATGCCGCTCTTCATCATATACCATTGGCCGTCCGGAAAACGAACGGCAATCATCATAGCGAAGCTGTTGTTTTCCTCAAACAAAGTGCTGCGGTACAGCCATGCCTGGGAAGAACGGATCACGGGATCATCGCTCGGATAAAAAGGAACGCCGTTGGACCAGTTTACACCGTCGGAGGAATGGGAAAGGAACAGGGAAAAGGAATAGTGCCGTATGTTGATCCCCGTCTGAAGCAGATAGTACTCCCCTTTCACCTGCACCACATCCTGATGCCACGGCTCATAATCGTGCGGCAGGTTAATGCTGCATGCGCGGATGTATTTCCAGTCTTTTCCGTTTGCGCTCTCCGCGTGCATCAGCTGGTGACTGTAGGTCGTATACCAGAACTCATATTCGCTTCCGGTGTAATTCACCGCCAGGCTCAGGATGCCCTCCTTTGAGCTCTGCATGAGCTGCGGCTTCGACCAGTGAACGCCGTCGGAGCTGGTCCGCCGGTAATAGTAATCGATTGAATAGTCCGTGCGGCGCGTTTTCATGTCGCCCCAGTTGTACCGGTACCAGAGCTCCATCATATTGCCGTGCATGACGATGTGGGAATCCGAATAGTGCCCGCCGTATTTAACGTCGGACGGGATGCCGGAAACGGGGTTCATCCCCTTGGCCGGCGCGCTCCAGTGCACCAGATCGTTTGAAACATCAATCGAGGGGTTTTCGTAATCGTCGTTTCCGTCCGGATAGGGAGTATAAGACATCCAGTATTTGTAGCCGTGCCAGCTCTTCGGGAAATACAGCACCTTCGGGTGAGTCACCTGCCCGGAACCGTCGTAGGTCGGCACGGTAATCAGATTGTATTTTTTGGCAAGCTCCGCAAAGCCGGTCTTCGGCACTGCTGCGGGCGGCTTTTTTCGATCCCCCGGCTTCCCTCCGCGGGCAAGCGTAATTGCCTCGCTTGACGTGGACGCAGCGCCGCCGCTTTGGGTCGCCTTCGCTTCACAGCCCGGGAAAAGAATTAAAACCGTCAGAAGGACGGCAATCAATTTTGTTCGATGCAAAAAGAATCAGCTCCATCGAAAAATGAGATTTCTCATGTTATTTTCATAATGTTCAGTATAACCGAAATAAATTGCAGGGTCAATTATCGTTAAAAAACTGATATTTTATTGTAACCGTTTCTTCACCGGATTGCTCATGGAAGGCCCATGGAAAAAAAGTATTATTTCTCAGGATTTGGACACTATTTGTACATTTTTTTCCATTACAATAGACTGAGATTGTTATGCAATGCCGGTCAGCCGCTGGTTTGCAATTGTCTGTTTTTCGACAAGCTCAACTGTAAAACGGGCTTTGTCGGTAAGTTTAAAATTCTTGTTTGAAGAGGGGAGAATTCTGAGATGAAAAAATGGATGGTGTCCGTGCTGTGCGTTTCTCTGCTTTTTCTTTCGGTGCCCGTTTCCGCCTACGCGTCTGTTTCAGACGACACGGAGGTAATCAGCACGCACGGCGGCTCAACCTATCTGGGAACCCAGGCGGACTGGAATAAGACCTGGGATTCCAGCAATTTTACGGACGTCACCAACGACGACGTCAACGTATCCGACGACCTGATCTTCAAGGGAGGCACCGTGAAGAATATCACCGTGAGCGGAGACGGCGACCTGACCATCAAGGGAGGCACCGCCGACGATGTCAGCAGCGACGGCGACATCGAGATGGACGGCGGCAAAGTGGATTCTCTGCAGTCCGACAGAGACATCCGCATAATTGCCGGCAGCGTAAAGAATGATGTGGAATCAGACAACGGAAAGGTTTCTCTGGAAGGCGCTCTGACCGTCGGCGGCGCTGTGAATGCGCAGGACGTATCCATTTTTGCGGCGGATTCCGGGAGCCCGACCGCGGTGGGCGGGACCATTACGTTTTCGGGCGATCTGATTATGCAGGGCTCAAAATTCAACCTCCACGGAATCGACGGGCAAAGCTCCGGCGTGATCTCCCTGGAAGGCTGCAAGGGGATTCTTCCCTCCCTGACCGACGTGACGGAAATCGACGCGGATGCCGACACCTCGGCTTCCACCAACGCCAACCTGGAGATTGAAGATCTCGAGCTTGCCTCGGGCGCCCGGTTCGCAGCCTACGGCACGGCGACAATCGGTAAGATTGCCGGCCCCGGTACGCTGATTTTCAACGCCGGGAAGCTCACCGTGGAAGACAGCCTCTCCGACCTGCCCGTGTTCGACCTGAACGGCACTGCGTCGAACGGCGCAACAGCATTCCGGGCCGGTTCGGGTTCCGTTTCCGTCGGCGACGCGGTCGTCTACGGCTACGGTCTTTCCATCAGCACCAGCGGCAACTATAATTACTTCACGCTTCAGGCCCCCAGCGGCGACGGGGTTTCCATCAGCCCGGCTTCGGTCAGCGTTGCGAGCGGCAGTCCCGTGACGGTGAAGGTTTCGGCTTCCCCCGCCATTTCCACCTACGCGAGCGGAACCCAGCTTTGCTGGAAACTGATCGATCCCTCCTCGGCATTCAGCATTTCGCCGTCCACCACCGGCGACAGCACCTGCACGGTCCGCCTGATGCAGCCGTCCGGCTCCTCCGTGTACCACGCCACTCTGGCGGCCTATCTCGCGGATGCGAACGGCAACCTTCTTACCGGCTATAAAACGGCCGCCTGTGCCGTCACCTCGTCGAATACATCTTCCACGGGAACGGCAACGGTTTCCGGCCTTACGCTCGACACCAAAACGGTGACGATTCCGCGCGGTCATAAATACTGTGCGCTGGCAATTACCAACAGCTCGACCGCACCGTATCAGATGTCCTACAATTCCGCTGTCGCAGTCGTCGGGAAGGCCTCTGCTTACAATTATAACGGAAAGGTCGGCTGGCTTTACCCGATCACCGCCGTTTCAGCGGGCGGCGTGACGATCAACATCGGCGGCCAGACGGTTCTGGTCACGGTTTCCTGAAATTGTCGGCATACTGAAGTACTCCGCCCGGGAGGTCATCCCTCCGGACGGAGCACTTTTTCGTATTCTGCGGCACACTCCGCCGCGCTTTCCCGCATCCGCTCCCCAAGGCTTTCCGGCGCCAGAATTCTCACCCTGCACCCAAAGCTGAAGATCCAGCCCAGCAGAGGCGGGCTCACCAGCGCGTTTACCGTTACGGTGAAACCGCCGGCGTCTGCCTGCCGGATTTCCGCGTCCAGACCGAACCGGTCCAGCACCACGCCAAGAAGGGATTGATCGAACCACAGCTCGATTTTTTCCTCTTCTCCGCCGAACATGTGGAAAACCTTTCTCGAATATTCCGCGGGGTTGAATGCCGTCCCGTCGGGGAGCGGCCGGCGCTTTTCCTCCAGCAGCTCGACGTCTTCCATTTTATCGACCCGGAAATGGGAAAGGTTCGGGTGCTTTTCGTAGTGCGCAATCAGGTAGTAATTTTCATTGTCCCAGCAAAGGGCATAGGGAGACACGGCGTATTTTTCACCGTCCCTGCGAAAGCGCTTCTCCCCGCCGACGGTGTATTCGAAATAGCGGAACGCGATGCGGCGGTCCAGAGCAATCGCCTGATGGATGGCGTCCACGCTGTAATAAATTTTTTCATTTGCGGTTTTCACCCGGCCCGGAACATAAACCTGCCTTTGAAGCTGCCGGGCCTCGTAAACGCTCGTAAGGCCCTCAATTTTCCGGATCAGCTCTTCGGATTTCTTCTCGGTGATAAATTTTGAGCACGCAACCGCGTCGGCAAGCAGCTTCAGCTCCGGCAGCTCAAAATCGCGGCCCGCGATAAAATAGCTCACCGTGCCCGCTGCCCGGACGCTTACGATATCGAGGCCGAAAGTTCGCAGCGCAGCAAGGTCGCCGTAAACGCTTTTCCGACCGGCTGAAATGCCGCTGCCCTTCAGCTCCCCGAGGATTTGGGACACCGTCAGCATATGGTTCTCATCTGTTTTTTCCATCAGCAGCTTCATCAGATAAATCAGTTTCAGCTTTTGGTTCGCGGATCTCGGCATGCTTTTCCCTCCCGCCGTTTTCCCCTATTATAGCACATTTTGCGTTTTATGCACGATCCGCGTCGGAGGGAAGGGAAATCGGCTCAGCGGCCGATCAGCATATTGACGATCTTCTGGTCGTATTTTGGGCCGCTCTCCTTCAGCTCCCGAAGAGCCGTATTCATGGAGCCGGGCTCCTTATAGGGGCGGTAGGAGGTGATCGCATCCAGCACGTCCGCCACCATCACAATTTTCGCGTAATCGGAGATGCGGTCTTCCGGCAGTCCGTAAGGGTAACCGCTCCCGTCCAGACGTTCGTGATGCTGCAGAACGATTTCCAGGCTCCGCGGGGGAAGCCCGGCATCCTTCAGAAGGTCGCGCCCGAGTTCGCAGTGCTTCCGGATAATCGACATCTCCTGCTCCGTCAGCGAACCCGGCTTCTGAATGATCTCTTTGGGAATCAGCAGCTTTCCGACGTCGTGCAGAAGCGCCCCGAGGCAAATCTCCTGCTGCTCCTGCGCACTGAAATTCAGCCGGCTGGCTATAATGCCGGAAATCAGCGCGACATCAACCGAGTGAACATAAACCCAGTCGACGTATTTGCTCAGCGAATGCAAAAATACTTTCCAGGGCTGTCCCGTGGAGCGAAACAGAATATCGCCGACCGTTTCATTGGATTTTTCAATGTATGTGTAATCGATGGGAGTGAATTTCGCCTTCAGCTTTTCCTTGTTCCAGGACATGGCCATCTGCTGATCCAATTCCGCCAGAGTTGACGCTTCGATAATTTCGATCCTGCGCAGTCTTTCCAGATCTTCTTCGGTCAGTTCCTGTCCCTTGGCCAGAAGCAAAATTCCGCTTTTGCTGTAAATGTTTTTTCTGACAATTCCGGTTATCATGCACATTTTTCCTTATTCGAAATTTTGTAAAAGCGGGTATTCGGCTGTCACAAATTTTTCGTGATAGTCAAACTATCATCTAAAAACTATTATACTACTATATCGCGCAGCGAGGGAAGAGATAAAATGAGTGAACTTTCACTCGCAATCAGTGAATTTTTATCATAATTGCCAATTACAGGAAACAGCGCTTTTTTCGGCTGAATCCCTTGCAAATTATCCGTTGGGTCTTATAATGTTAACAAGAAGTGTGATAGATCGGCTATCACACTATGAATCTGTGACTGTATCCCCGGAATTTGCGCTTTCGCGAACCCGGGCGGAGTGATTGCTATGATGACGAAAGAGCCCATAAAAAAGCGGAGTATGGAGCTGGACCGGCGGATCAGCAGGCGCAAGGAAATTATTAAGAATGCCGCCATCCGGGAATTTATTGAAAACGGAATCGACCAGACGAAAATCTCCGATATCGCCCTGCGCGCGGAAATCGGGGAAGCGACGGTTTACCGCTATTTTTCCACAAAGCCTCAGCTGGTGGCGGAATGCGCCGTAAAGCTCTGGCGCGTGGTGATGGCAAGGCTGATTGCGCAGATTCACGGCAAAGGCAGGGAAGGGCTCGACGGCCTTGCAAGGATTCGTGAAGTGCTGCTGCTGTTCGGTTCTCTGTATGAAGAACACCCGGAGCTGCTGAGGCTGCTGAATCAGTTGGAAAGCTATGCCTCTCAGGGGAAGCTGTCGCAGGAGCTGATGCATCAGTTTACAAAAGAAGTTGTCACTACGCAGTTCGTGCTGCTGGAAATCATAGAGGAAGGGCGGCGGGACGGTTCCATCCGCCCCGACTTCGATGCCGCGCAGTTCTGCGTTTCCTCGACGCACTCCATCGTCTCTCTGAGCCAGAAAATGCTGTTCCGGAACGATCTGAAAAACGCGGGGGCCGCTTACGACGTCCACCCGCAGATTGAGAATCTGATCGACATGCAGCTCTACTATATCCGGAGCCGGAACGGGTGAACGGTCCCGCATCTTTTCCGGCCGGAGAGCGGGCCTTGAATTTTCATTTTGCTTTTACATAATTCCAATGATATTTGTAACTCAGGGCTGATATACTGAAACCAAAGGGTGAGGATATGAATACAGCATCGCACATTTTAATGGGAAGGTTTCTCTGCCGGTATGCCGAAGAAAACTACGGCGTTCGGCTGGAGGAAACGAGCTTTGTGCTCGGCAACGTTCTGCCGGATTACAGTCCTTCCTTCCTGCTTCGTCATCATTACCTGGACCAGAGCGGCGTTCATGTGCAAAGCATGATCCGGCACCTTCAGGCGCGGCAGACCTCCGCGGAGAACAACCGGCGGTGTTCCCTTTCGCTCGGAATCATCTGCCACTTCTATGCAGACTTTTTCTGCTACCCGCACAGCGACCGCTTCACGGGGGGATTTTCGGAACATATGGAGTATGAATCCGCTCTGCACCGTTATTTTCAGGAGAACCGGGAGCGGCTCGGCTCCGTCCGCTTTATTGCCCAGGCAGGGCAGCTTCCGCAGGGGGAAAACCTCTACGGGCGGTTCGAGGACCTGCACGATTCCTACCTCCGGTCGCAGGTATCGTTCGGCAACGATCTTCTTTATGCCATGATGGCCTGCATCGACCTTATCGTTCTGTCTTCCGGCTGCGCGGAGGAAGAAGACAGAATCACCAATCATTTCGACCATCTGGAAGCAATCTGAATTTGAAAGCTGAAAGGCAGGAACGGCGGATGCCGTTCCTGCCTTTCAGCTTTTGTTTATCAGGCCGTATTTCACCCGGATTCTCTCAATCTTCCCGCGCATCGGTTCTTCGAGGAAGAACAGAAACAGAACGGTCGAGCCCGCGTGAATCAGGTCATACGGCAGCCCGGCAAGATAGACGGCGGCAACTGCCTGCGGGCTGAACGAGGTGGAAAGCGTCAGCACGGAATCGAGGTTCATCAGTCCACCGTAAATCAGCAGGGCTGCGAGGCCGCCGTATATGCAGACCGCCGCCCTCCCGGGCTTCCGGTACCGGAACAGCAGGCCCGCCCCAAAGCCGACGGCGCCGAAGGCAAACATCTGCCACGGGGTCCATGGCCCCTGCCCAAAGAAGAAGTTCGAGACAAATCCGGCGAGCGCCCCGACCAGAAATCCGGCTTCCGGGCCGAGGCAGACCGCCGAGACGATGACAATCGCCGCGACCGGTTTGATCCCAGGCAGCAGAAAAAACGCAACCCGCCCAATCACCGCAACGGCGGCAAGGGCGCAGATCAGCACAAGCTCGCGGGCGTCCGGCCCGCGGCGGTCGAACGCGAGGAAAAACGGCAGCATGGCGGAAATAAGCACGGCGGTTGCGGCAAGATAACCGCTCCGGTCGCGCAGGACCGTCATTCCGAGCGCAAGAGCAAGAGGGACGGCCGCGATCATCAGCACGGCGGAAAAAATCAGCCGTCGGTCCGTTCGTTTCGGCATGCTGCAATCACCTCCTCACAGGTCAGGGCGTCCGGGAATACGTCCCGCGCGATCCGGTTCGCGGCGGTGGTGTAGAAGCTGTTCCCGGTGAAGAACGCCCGCGTTTCGTTTTCCGAAAGGATTTCCCCGCTGAACATCAGGGCGCAGACATCCGCACATTGCGCGCAGAAGTCGAGGTCGTGGGACGCCGCCACGATCGTCTTCCCCTCCCGTTTCAGGGCGGAGAGCAGCTCCGCCAGCTTCTTTTTGAATACGGCGTCAAGTCCTTTGGTGGGTTCGTCCAGCAGCAGGATTTCCGGCTCCGTCAGCAACACTTTCGCGAGGGCGGCACACTGCTGCTCGCCGCCGCTCAGGTCGAACGGGTGCCGCTCCAGCAGGGGCTCCAGACCGAAGAATTCAATCAGCTCCTCCATGCGTTCCCGGGAGGCCGCCGTTTCCTCAAGGTCCTTGCGGACGGTGCTGCGGCGGAACAGATTCTGCGGCTCCTGCGGCAGACAGCCGAGCAGCCCTCGGTACCGTTCGCCGGACGGGATCGAATCGAGTTTCCGTCCCAGAAGCGCCACCTTTCCGCTCCACGGCCGGCGGATCCCGCCGATTACCGAGAGCAGAGTCGATTTTCCCGTACCGTTCCCCCCGACAAGGCCGTAAAAAACGCCCCGACCGATTTTAAGGGACACCCCCCTGAGAGCGTCCCCTGCCTTCCGGTCGTACCGGAACCAGACGTCCTCCAGCATGACCGCGGCCAGCTCCGGAGCGGGAACGGATCCCACAGCTTTTTGTTTTTCACGGGGACGAAAGCTTTGCTCCAGCCGCTGCTTTGCTTCCTTCACCGTGACAGGCGTTTCGCCCTCTTGAAATTCGGCGCAGATCCTCACGCAGGCAGGCAGCGCTGCAGCCATATTGCCAAGCTTCTTCCTGCCGCGCCCGAGCTCACGCGGAGCCGCATCCAGCGCGATCCTGCCGCCCTCGAGGAAAAGCACCCGGGTGCACACGGGCAGAACCTCGTCCAAACGGTGCTCGGACAGGATGACGGTCACGCCGAGTTCCTCGTTGATTTTCTGCAGCATCCGAATCAGCTCCGACGCCGCAATCGGGTCCAGCCGGGAGGTCGGCTCATCCAGCAGAAGCAGTTCCGGCTGCATCACCATCACGGAGGCAAGATTCAGGAGCTGCTTCTGCCCGCCGGAAAGCTCCGTCACCGGCTTTAAAAACCAGTTCTGAATCCCGAAAAAGGAAGCTGTTTCGGCCACCCGGAGCCGGATGGTACGGTCGTCGAACCCGAGGCTTTCCAGCCCGAAAGCCAGCTCGTGCCAGACCTTGTCGGTCACGGCCTGATTTTCCGGATCCTGCGAAACGAAGCCGATCCGGGCGCTCTGCTCCCGCGCGGAAAGGGAGAATATATCTTTTCCGTTCAAAAGAATCTTTCCCGCCCGTGTTCCGGACGACGCAAGCACGGGTTTCAGCTGCTTTAAGAGCGTACTTTTCCCGCTCCCGGAGCGGCCGAACAGCAGGACGAATTCGCCCCTTCGGACGGTGAGGCCAATCTCCGACAAACCGCCTCCGCCCGGATAGGAAAAATTCAGTTCACTGATTTCAATCTGTTCCAAAGTAAAATCTCCCTCATATTCGCAAGAACCGGCAAAAAGCAGAACAGCGCACAGGCGGCATAGTACGGGACCGAGCTTCCGCTCAGCCCCGAAATCGCAATGGCAGGAATATACTCCGAGCGAAATGCACCGCTCAATAATCCTAACAGTACAACTCCAAGAGACGCCAGCTCGGCGGAAAGCAGGGCGCGGTCGCGTTTTCTCCAGACGAACACGGAAAACGAGGTGCGGCCCTTCAGCCCAAAGCCGCGCGCCTTCATGGAGTCCGCCGATTCCACGGCGTTTTCCAGCGCCCAGGTGATCAGGGCGGAAACCAGCTCTGCGCCGTTCCGGACGCGTTCGGGAACGGTGCCGTGCGCCGGGTCCAGCCCGATGCCCCTCTGCGCCTCCGCGAGAGTGCGGACCTGCGCCTTATACCGGGGAACAAACCGCAGCGTCAGGGAAAACATCAGGGAAAGAACAGGACTGAGCCTGCCGAACAGAAACATCAGCCGGTCGCTGGTCATGACCCGGTTGAAACAGGAAAACGCGGTGACAGCCGAGGCGAAGGCCAGCGCGTAAACCGCCCCAAACGCGAGGGATTCCAGTGTAACAGGACCGCCGAACGCAGAAAACAGGATCGTTTTCCCCGCGCGGTTCAGCAGCGGGTTCAGCAGCGCAACGGCGAGGGAAACGGGGAGCAGCCCCAAAAGCTGAAACCGGACCGCCTTGGCTCCGTTCAGCAGAACGGAATAGCAGAGCTCGGCGCAGAATGCGAGAACCAATGGAACGGGATGGGTCAGGAACATGCAGAAGAACAGAACGCCGCAGAAATAAAGGAACAGAAGGGCCGGGTGATACGATGAAAAGGCATCGGGCTCCCTGCCGGAAACTGCTTCGCGCATTTTCTCCTCCTTTCCGGGCCGCAGGCACGCCGCCCAGCGCCCTGCCGGAATAAAAAAAGCCGGCGCTTTCGATGAAGCGTCGGCTTTTCGGAATAACACAAACAGACCGCGTGCGCTTCAGCGGCGCAGGCGGGCCGGTCCCCGAAAACCCCTTTTCTTACCAAAAGTCATTTCCCGGTTTTCGGCAGGTCTCCCGGCTTCGGATCGCTCCGGAATTTCCCCTTCTCATGCGAACGCACAATGGCCGCGGAAATCCGGTCCCCATCACGGTAGAGTAAGCTGCCGGAGCTTTGCACTCCGTTCCCTTTTGATTTCTTCCGGCATTCTGCCGGTAAAAAGCCGAAAACCCTAAATATTAATTTCCCCAATTATACCGGGACTGGCGGGAAATGTCAACGTGAACGCGGGATTCCGCTCACCGCTCCGCGCTTTTTTTGCCCGTGCATTCCTGCAGCGCCTCCAGGTAGGCCGTCCTTGCCGATTTTTTATCCCGGTACATCTCCCGCTCGGCCTCTGCGATTGCGGAACTGATTGTTTCGCCGTTTCCGGAGACGGCGGCGCAGCCGTAAGAATTGCTGATGGGAATCCCCATGACCGTATATTCCTTTTCGGCGGCTTTGAATGCCCGGATCATCTCCCTGCACGCGGTCTCCGGGAAACCCTCGCAGAATGCGACGAATTCGTCGCCGCCGACACGCATGATCTCCCCCTTGCCGCCGATGCCGCTTTTCAGCAGCGCCGCCGTTTTGACCAGCAGCTCGTCGCCTGTTCTGTGCCCGTAGCTGTCGTTAAAATATTTCAGGCAGTTGGTGTCGACCATGAGCACGGAGAAGGGCGAAAAACCGGCACCGGAGAGTCTGGCCAGCTGCTGCTCGAAATACGTGCGGTTATAAAGACCGGTGAGCTGATCCGTAATGCTCAGGGTACGCAGCTCCTCCTGCAGCCGTTTCAGCTCGGAGATATCCGTGACCAGGCCGACGACGCCGAGCAGATTCCCGTTCGTGTCGATGACCGGCTCCTTGCTGATCTCATAGTAATAATCCGTGCCGCCGAAAACCATTTTGCTCACGTAATGGCTGCCCGTCCGTGTCCGGATTATTTTTTTGTCATCCTCATAATAGAACCGGCCCAGCTCCAGGTCCGGCTGGATCTCCAGATCCGTTTTTCCGATGATTGTCCAGCCTTCCCCTCCTGAGTTCAGCTGCGCACAGATATGGCTGGTCATCCGGTATTTGCACTCCAGATCCTTGAAAAAGACATTCGCCGGTATGGTTTCGATAATCTGCCTAAGCACCTCAAGATCCAGCGGGTATTTGTCCGCCAGATATTCTTTTAACACATCGTTGCCCATGGCTTGTCTCCTTTTCCGAAATTGCGGACCCCGGAATGCCGTATTCTGCGGCATCCCTCACGCCGGGAATCATCAAATTTATTATATTACCATTATTATCCATTTTCAACACATTTTTCTATCCGGATGAAAATTTTCAGAGATCCCCCGTCCCCGGGCGCTCCCTCTGCCGGTGCGTAAAAAAACGCCGCATGGTTCCTGAAAAGTTCAGAAGCCATGCGGCGAATGAATCCACCCTGTGTTATTGAATCCGGTAATACCTTCCGGAAAAAGCGGATAGAGTAAGGCTCACTTCGCCCTGCTTCAGGGTCAGCGCCTCTTCCTCACAGGCCTGTGTTCCCCCGTAGCACTGCCAGTCGCTTGCAATCAGCGGGGTCAGCCTTTCCGCATCCGGAATCCGGAGGAGATAGTGTTCCTGTTCCCGGTCGGAAAAGTTGAAAACTGCCAGAATCCGCTCGTCTTTCGATCTTCGCTCAAACGCGTACAGGCATCTCTGTTCCTGCGCGCAGTCCAGCCACAAAAAGCCGCGGCGGTCGTAATCCATTTCGGAGAGGGCGGGATGCGAAAGGTACAGCCGGTTTAAATCCCGAAGGAAGCGACAGAAAGCGTCGTGGATCGGGTAAGCTGTCAGGTTCCAGTCCAGCTCGCGCTTTTCATCCCACTCCCGCAGATGGCCGAGCTCGTTTCCCATAAAATTCAGCTTTTTCCCGGGGTGGGCGACCATGTAAAGGTACAGGGCCCTTGCCTGCGGAAATTTCTCTTCGTACTGCCCGTTCATTTTCTGGAGGACGGCAGCTTTTCCGTGCACGGACTCGTCGTGGGAGAGCGGCAGCAGAAATGCCTCGTCGTAAAAATACTGCATGGAAAAGGTCAGTTTATGATACGCTTCCGACCGAGCGGCCGGATCAAGCTGAAAAAAGGAGAGCGTGTCGTGCATCCAGCCAAGGTCCCATTTGTAGTCGAAGCCGAGTCCGCCCTCCTCAGCGGGCGCGGTCACGCCGCGGTACGCGGTGGAATCCTCCGCCGCGAGAATCGCGCCGGGATGCAGCAGCTTCAGGCCGCGGTTCATCTCCCGCAGAAATCGGATCGCATCCCGGTTTTCGCCGCGGCCTTCGTCGCCCTGCCAGTAGATCAGGTTGCTGACGGCGTCCATGCGAAGCCCGTCAAAATGGAACTCTGTCAGCCAGTAATTCGCCGCCGACTGGAGAAAACTGCGCACCTCGCCCCGCGAGTGCATAAAGTTGCAGCTCCCCCATTCGCTCCTTCCTACGTCCGTGTTGGGGTATTCGTAAAGCGCGGTTCCGTCGTAATCCGCGAGGGCGTAGTCGTCCACCGCGAAGTGCACCGGAACGAAATCGATGAGCACGCCGATGCCGTTTCGGTGGCACCGGCCGACGAACTCCCTGAGCCCGTCCGGCTTCCCATAGCGGGAGGTCGGGCTGAAAAATCCGGTGCTCTGGTAGCCCCAGGATTCGTCGCTCGGGTACTCCCCGAGGGGCATAATTTCAAGATAATTGTAGCCGTTCTCTTTGAGGTAGGGAATCAGCAGCCCCGCGAGCTCGGAATAGGAATACCACACGTCCGGACGGTCTTCCGGTTTGCGCCACGAACCGAAATGAAGTTCGTAAATATTCAGCGGCCGGTCTTTGCAGTCCGTCCGCGCTTCCATCCATTCGGCGTCCCCGAATTCATAACCGTCCAGTCTTTGGATAACGGAAGCTGTGTTTGGCCGGAGTTCCGCGAAAAAGCCGTAGGGGTCGCAGTGGTCGAGGGAGCCGCGCCCCTTCCGGAGGATCCGGTATTTGTACATCATTCCGGCCGAAGCGCCGGGTATCTCACATTCCCAGAAGTTTCCGTCGTAGATGCGCTCCATCGGCGTTTTCTGCCAGCCGTTGAATTCCCCGATCACAGAAACCGCTTCGGCGGCGGGGGCGAAGGTCCGGAAAACGGTTCCGGACTCCGTGACGTGCGCCCCTAAAAACCGGTAGGCGTCAAACAGCCTTCCTGCGTAAAACGCGCTGTAATCCATTTCACAAGCTCCTCCCTGTTACAGAACCATTATACCTTATGAAATGGAACCCATCCACTGCCAACTTCGGAAATTTCCCAATTTTACCGCGTTTCGCCTTCCGGCTGCCTGCTTTCCCGAATGGGAAACTTCGGCGCCGCCGCGCGGTTCACGATAAAGATGCCGAGGCTGACGAGGAGCAGGGCGGCGACGGTCTGCAGCCCAAAGGTCTGCTTTTCCCCGGCAAGCAGCAGCATGGAGAAAACGACGCCGAAAATCGGGTTTGTGAACGACCACACGGCCACCCGGGAAACCGGATTGTACTTCAGCAGGATGCTCCAGATCGAATAGGCGACCGCCGACAGAAAGGCAAGGTAAGCCAGCACCGCGATTCCCTGACCGGAACCGTGAGTGATTCTGCCGCCGCTGAGGTAGCCGCAGGCGGCCATGAAAAACCCGCCGAAAATGAACTGATAGCCGCAGAGTGTCACGGGGTTTTCCCATCGGGAATAGTTTTTCATCTGAACGGACGACACGGAAGCGGCCACAATCGACAGAAGGATAAAGCCCTCGCCGGTGAAGCTCATATTCATATCCCAGCCCGCTCCGCTCAGATTCACCAGCACGACCCCCGCAAACCCGAGGACACAGCCGATCACCTTACGCGGAGTAAGGGTCTCCTGACGAAAAAACAGGCAGACCAGCAAAATCGTGATAAACGCGCTGGCCCCCTCGATGATGGAGGACTTCACGGCGCTGGCATGTGCGAGGCCAATGTAAAAGAACAGATACTGGAGCACCGTCTGAGTAAGGCAAAGCTTCAGGATCGGCCCCCAGGAGCCTTTCTGCGGTTTCAGCAGCTTTTTCCCGGCAAGGCTTCCGAACAGAACCGTCAGAATTCCCGATAAAAAAAAGCGGCAGCCCGCAAAGAGAATCTGCGCCCGCGAGTCGCCGGAAGGAATCTGGAACAGGCTGTAGCCAATCTTGATGCCCGGGAAAGCCGTGCCCCACAGGGCGCAGCTGATTACGGCAAGCAGGCACACCACCCCGCCGTTGGTGAGCAGTTTGTTTCGGGTCTTCTCCATGCGTTTCCCTCTTTCTCCGTCTCTTCCGCTGATAATTTTGGTTTCTATTATACTATCACCCGGCGCCGTTTTTATTTCTATATTAGATCATATTTATTTCCCGTTCGCAGGCACAGAGGGGAGCGGAAAAGCGAAAAGGCACTTCGGACTGCGGGCACGGCCGCTCGGAAATTCATTTATTAAGTAAAAATGAAATATTCCTCATTTTTTCCCTATTTCCTTTTCGCGCACGGAATTTCCGATTTTCTGTATTATAATTTATTTATTAGGTAATTTTTTTGCCGATGCCGTTAACGAATGTTTTATGGGACAGTGAATACAAATTGAGAAAAAAGTGTTTCAAGAAGCTGGTGCTGACTCTGCTCCTGGCGGTCTGCATCCTTCCGTTTTCCATACCGGTATTTGCGCAGGCGCGCTTTCAGGGAATCGACGTTTCCAAATATCAGGGGCAGATCGACTGGAACCGGGTAAAAAACTCGGGGGTTCAGTTCGCGATGATCCGGACTGGCTACGGGGGCGACCCCTCCTCCTGGAACCGTCAGACCGACGCTTATTTTGAATCCAATTATTCGGGAGCGACGGGCGCGGGCCTGAAGGTCGGCGCTTACCACTACAGCTACGCGACGAACGCGTCCATGGCCTCGGACGAGGCGGATTTCTGCCTGCATATTCTGAACGGGCGCCATCTGGACTACCCGGTCGCATATGATCTGGAGGACCGCAGCCAGGCTGGAGTTTCGCCGGACGTCATGGCACAGATCGTGCAGACATTCTGCGGCAAGCTTCAGCTGGCGGGCTACAAGCCTGCCGTTTACAGCTACGTCAATTTCTATAACGCGCGGCTGACCAGTCCGCTGGTTGCGCAGTTCGATACGTGGATTGCGAACTACGTTCAGGCTCCCGCTCCCAATTTCGGCCGCAGCTACACCATGTGGCAGTATTCCAGCGGCGGCAGTGTTGCGGGAATCTCCGGCAGGTGCGACATGGATTACAGCTATGTTGATTACAGCGCTCCGACCGTTCCAAGCACACCGATGGATCCCATGACGTTTCGCTGCGATACCGACTCCTACGAATTCGATTCCGTGGGGCATTATACCTATAAGATCACCACGGCAGACACCCTTCCGCCGAGCGCGGTTTCCTCGAACCCCGCCGCGGTGACGGTTTCCGGCCCCACGGGGATCAAGGACGGGTATCTTTTCACTATTACCGATGTCGGTCCGGGGGACGCAGCCATCACCACAACCGCAGCCGACGGAAGAACCGTGACGTTACAGGCAACCGGATTTTAAGCCAATGAAAGAAGCCGCCCGGAGGACTCTCCGGGCGGCTTCTTTTTCTGTTCTGTTTTTCAATGACCCTCGGTGCTCCCGTACAGGGTTGCGCGGAGCAGGGCGCAATTTTTCGCAAGGTCCGGTTTGAGGACGGAACCGATTCCCGGAACGCTTGCCTCTGTGAACGTTTTTTCCGCCGGAATCTGCATGGGTTCCGTCTTGTAGCCGGAAATCGTCGCACCGGTGAAGGCGAGACGCATAAATTCCGGGTAACTCAGGTTGGTTTTCACATAGGGGAAATAATCGTACAGAATTTTGCTGACCGAAATCGGGCCCATGTGCTTCATTTTCTGAATAATCAGCTCGATCACCTGACGCTGGCGTCCCGCGCGGCCGTAATCGTCGTGCCCGTGCTCGTCGGCGGCTGCGCGGATCCGGGTGTAATAAAGGCAGAGCTTCCCGTTCAGGTGGTTGGTTCCGGCTTTCAGATGGCTGCCCATGTTCAGGTTTTCCGCGTCGCAGGCGGCCTTGGACATCGGGACGTCCAGCCCCCCCATTTCGTCGATGATTTTTGAAAAGCTGCTGAAATCCACGGCGATGTACTGGTCGATTCCGATGCGGTAATTGTTTTCCAGCGTCTGCATCGTCAGGGCCGGGCCGCCGTTGGAGTATGCCGCGTTGAACTTATTTTTCCCCACGGTGGGAATGTCGAGATAGGTGTCGCGGAGAAACGACACCATGTGCAACTCCCGGGTGCTGTTGTTGACGGAAATCAGCATGTTGGAGTCGGAGCGGCCGTCGCTCCCGTCCCCGTTCCGGTCGGCGCCGATCAGCAGAACATTCGTTACGTTCCACGCCGATTTTACGTCCCATGCGGGCGCTTCGGCGGGCTGGGCGGCGTATTTGGCCATTTGGGCGCCGGTTGCGCTGCCGGCGCGGTCAAGGCGCGAATAGAGAAGCGCCGAATCGGCCGCTCCGCACAGCACAAGGAGAATCAGGAGGGTGAAAAGGACCCGGAAAAACCGTTTGACGCGGCCTCCCCGTTTCCTTTCCGATCCCGCGGAGCGGCTCCTTTTGCCGGAACTGCTGTAAACGTCGCGGTCGACGTAATTGTAACGGTCAATTTCTCCGCCGGGGGCGGGGCCGGGATCGCGTCCCACGGGCGTGTTTTCCCTCAAGCTGTCGTCCGAATAGGAATAAATGTCTTCAAAGCCGGAATCCCGGCGGTCATCTCTGCTCATTTCATACCTCGAATCTCCGCGGGCGTTCGCTTCCGGTTCCGGAGGCGCTGTGCCCTGCATTCCCCACACAATTTTAAAGACTAATCCGGCAAAGTGAAATTATCATGAGGACTTTGTAACTTTTTTATAAACATCGGTTTCAAAGCCTGCGCGGAAAAGGAACCGCCTGGAAAGGCAGGCTTCATTCCCCGGGATGGGAAAAAAGGGATTCAAACCCCTGCGGTTCAAATCCCTTTTCCGTCTGACCAGCGGTCTCTCCGGATGAAAGCAAGCCTTTACTTGCTGATTTTATCCGCGATACTGCTCGCCGCAAAGGAATCCGGCTTGATCTTGCAGTCGTAGCCGCAGGATTTCACCCAGGCGACAAGGCCCGGGATCAAGTCGCATGTTTTTCCGTTCAGGCCTGCGTCGACGTGAATGCAGAAATTAAAATTGTTGAAATTATAGTCTGAATTTTTGCAGAATTCCTCAAATTCCGCAATCAGGCGGTTTGCGTAGCGGAGGCTCATGCTGGTCTCGTACAGGAGCTTCTGCCGGATGTTGTCGATCCGTTTAATCCGCAGGATATCGTAGAAAAAGATTCCGCCGTGGCCGATGTTCTGCACCGCAACCACCACGACAATTTTCGTATCCGAATAGTTCTGGCTGTCCGTCCCGACGACGAGGTTGAAGCCCTCCGCCGTCTTGTAATTGGAACGGATGTAATTGGCTATGATGGCAATCATCCGCTCGCTGCTGCATTCCCCATAGGTTGGACTGATCATAGCGCCGTTTCCCCCAGAATCAGAATTCGGAAAATACCGGCCCGAACGCGGGCACTCTTTTTTCCGTATGCTCCTATTATGTACCATAACTGGGAGTAATTCAAGGATGGCTTTGTTAAAAAATTGCTAAATGCCGATAAAAGCACCGGGGCGGAGGAATGCCCCGGTGCTTTGCGCTTCTGGTCTTAACGGCGGCGGTGCCGCATTTTTCGGCCGCTGTTTTCCGTTTTCCGGACGACGAACCCGCCAAACATCAGGAGCACCCCGGCGGCAAGAAGGAACGGCGCGACCGGTGTTTCGCCCGTTTTCGGGAGTGTGTCGTCCGAGTACCACCCGAGAACCCCGGAGGACGCGCTTCCCTTGAGGCCGTCCTTCAGCGTATAGCCCGCCTCCTGTCCGTCGGCAAGCGTCACAGCCAGCGGAGATTCGTACCGCTCGTAGCCCTGGGGAGCTTTTGTCTCCCGTACGGAGTAGTCCCCCGGTTCAAGATTCCGAAACGCAAGCAAGCCGCCGGAGCCTGTAACCTTTTTCGCAATGACGGTTCCGTCCGCGCCGCTCAGCGTGAATTCCGCGCCGGAGAGCGCATTGCCGTCCGCGTCCGCCTTTTTAATGTAAATGGCTCCGCCTGCAGAGGCGTTCCAGCCGCCGACCCCCTGAGTGCCGCTCGTCACAGTGGGTTTGCTTCCGGAGCTGCCGCCCGGTGCGGAGGAACTGCCCTGGGAACTGATGCCGGAGGACACGGCGCTGCCTGCAGAGGGTTCCTGAGAACTGGCGGAAGTTCCGCCCCCGTTTCCACCGCTGTGGCTCTGCGACGACGCGGAACTGCTTGAGGCAATCGAGCTCACCGGCTGGGAGGAGCTTGAAGCCTGTGAGGAGCTTTCCGGTTGGGAGGAACTCGATGCCTGCGACGAGCTTTCCGGCTGGGAGGAGCTCGATGCCTGCGAAGACGCGGGGGTTTTTTCATCCGTAAACGTATAATTTTGGTTCAGGTTGGAAGAAGTCACCAGGATAGTCCACACGGTGGAATTGTTTTGATACCCGGGCGCGGGTGCCGTTTCCTGAACGGTATACGTCTGGCCCTGCTTCAGACTGGAGAACGTGAGTTTTCCCTGCGCGTTCGTTATGCCGGTCTGAATCGGGATGCCGCTCTGGTACAGGGTGAAAGTCGTTCCCGGCACCGGTTTGCCCGTTATCGCATCCAGTTTGGTAACGGCGGCGGTGCCTGGGCGGAGCGTCCCCGTGAACCAGGTGGTAACGTCCTGATTCTGAACTACCACGCTGCCGGACTGCCCCGTCTGGTT
>JAEWRF010000064.1 GCA_023460155.1 Bacillota bacterium
ATGAAAACCCGGGGCTGGTATCAGGCCCCTGCCGCAGATCAGCAGAAGATTCAGCAGGCAAAGCAGAAATACCAGGGCGGAAAGTCATAAATACCGGGGGATATTCGGGGAAGCGGGCGAAAAGTACCGTTTCCCCCATTTTTTTACCCGCTTTCCAAATAAAAGTTGAATAAAAGCGCCCATAATGATAAAATAGACAATCATGGGGCAGGTGGAGCGGAATTGGGAATCAAGCGATGGCGGGTAGCTCAGCACGACGAATCGGCCGCGTCAAAACTGGCAGGGGAACTGGGCCTTCCGGTTCCGGCGGCGGCGCTAATGCTGACGAGGGGGATCGACAGTCCGGAAAAGGCGGCGTCTCTGTCGGCGCGGCCGGATTTTGCCGACCCCTTTCTGATTCCCGGTATCCGGGAGGCCGCCGGGCGCATTACAGAGGCGCTGGATCGGTTTGAAAAAATCGCCGTTTACGGGGACTACGACGCAGACGGCGTAACGGCGACCGCCATGCTGTATTCCTATCTGGAATCCTGCGGGGGAGACGTCGTTTATTATATTCCGGAACGCGAAGGGGAAGGGTACGGCCTGAACTGCGGTGCCGTGGATGCTTTGGCGGCGCAGGGTGTGAAACTGATCGTCACAGTGGACAACGGTATTTCCTCCGTGGAAGAGGTTGCCTACGCGAACGGTCTTGGTCTTGAAACGGTGGTGACCGACCACCATCGGCCGCGGCAGGTGCTGCCCGAGGCCTGTGCAGTTGCCGACCCATACCTTGCCGGCGAGGAAGAATGCCCGTTCCGGGATTACGCGGGGGTAGGCGTCGCGTTCAAGCTGATCACGGCTCTGGAGGGCCCGGACTGCGACACCGAAGGTCTGCTTGAAAATTACGCCGATCTTCTGACAATCGGCACGGTAGGCGACATCGTTCCCCTCACGGGGGAAAACCGTGATTTTGTGCGGGCCGGGCTGGAGCTTCTGCCTCGTACGGATCGCCCGGGTCTCAGGGCGCTGATCGAGCAGGCCGGGCTGGAGGGACGCTCCCTCACAGCGGAAAATGTCGCTTATGTACTTGTTCCGCGCATCAACGCGGCCGGCAGAATCGGTTCGCCGGACCGCGCGGTGCGCCTTCTTATTTCGGAATCCTCCGAAGAGGCGGGCGAACTTTCCGCGCAGATCTGCTCTGACAACGACTGCCGTCGGCAGATAGAAAATGAAATCTGCGAACAGGTTCTGGAGAAGCTGGCAAACAATCCAACCCTTGCACTGGACCGCGTTCTCGTGGTCGATGGGGAGGACTGGCACCACGGCGTGATCGGTATCGTCGCCGCCCGCGTGACGGAGCGCTTCGGAAAGCCCTGCATCATCATTTCCCGCACAGGGGAGGAGGCTCGGGGCTCGGGCCGCAGCGTGGAGGGCTTTTCGCTGTTCGACGCGGTTTGCTCCTGCGCGGAGCTCCTCTTGAAATTCGGCGGGCATCCCATGGCGGCGGGGCTTTCGCTGCCGGCGGAGAATGTCCCGCAGTTCCGCAGGAAGATCAACGCGTATGCCGCGTCTCTCGGCCGCCCAATGCCCGCGCCGGTCCTGCGTGTTGACTGCATGCTCAATCCGGAGGATTTTACCGTGGAGCTTCCGGAGAGCATGCGGTACCTTGAACCGTTTGGTACAGGAAACCCGGAACCGCTGTTCGGTTTCACCGGCGGGGTGATCAGCGAAATTGCTCCGGTCGGCGGCGGGAAGCACCTGCGCGTGAGCGTAAAGAAAAAAAATTACACAATCCGCTGCATGAAGTTCCGCACCACGCTCGAGGAATTCCCATATCGTATCGGAGATGCGGTTGATCTTGCCGTTCGGCTCGAGGCACGGGAATACGCCGGGCGCATGACGCTTTCTGTCATTATCTGCGATATGAAACGGTCGGGTGCGAATCTGGACTCATGGATTGCGGGCAGGGCATTTTACGAGCAGTTCCGCCGCGGCGAGCCTCTCACCCCGGAAGCATCGGAGAAAATGGTTCCGACCCGGGAGGAATTTGCCGCCCTGTACCGGTGGCTCCGGTCGGAAAGCGGTTTTTCCGGGCTTCCGGAGGATTTCCTTTCCCGTCTGCCGGAGCCGGGAATGAGTCTTGAAAAATTCCTTACGGCCCTGGATGTCTTCGCGGAAAAAAAGCTGATCCGTCTGGAACGGAATCCCGATACATATCAGGTTCGGCTGCTCCCCTGCAGCGAGAAGGTAAACCTCGCAGATGCAGGGCCGATGGTTTCCCTGAACCACTATATTAAAGCTGGTGAATAACGATGGCATGGCCGCTGAAAACATATGACGATCTTGTGGCGCTGATTCAGGCAAGCGAGCACGGCTACAACATGGATGTGATCGACCGTGCCTACCGCCTTGCGGAGAATGCTCATAAGGATCAGAAACGCCTTTCCGGTTCCCCCTATATTTGCCATCCCGTCGCAGTGGCCTGCACGCTGGTGGAGCTCGGCATGGACACCGAGTCCGTCGCAGCCGGCCTGCTCCACGACGTAGTGGAGGATACCCCGATTGCTTTGAACCAGATCCGAAAGGATTTCGGCGAGGAGATCGCTACGCTGACGGACGGCGTGACAAAGCTTGGCCGGATTCCTTATTCCTCGCGCGAGGTGCAGCAGGCGGAGAATCTCCGCAAAATGCTGATCGCCATGTCGGAGGATATCCGCGTCATCATCATCAAGCTTGCCGACCGACTGCACAATATGCGCACCAGCGAATTCTGGTCGCCGCAGAAACAGCGTGACAAGGCTTTGGAAAATATGGAAGTCTTCGCGCCGATCGCTCACCGTCTCGGCATCCGGGCCGTTAAGGAGGAACTGGAGGATATTTCTCTGCGTATCCTCGATCCGGTGGCCTACCAGGAAATCGAAAGCGGGCTCGAACTGCGGGCGGGGGAGCGGAACCGATTCATTGAATCGACCAAGACGCATATCCGCGAACGGGTTGCGGAAACCATTCCGAACGTGTATCTGGAGGGCCGGGTCAAGAGCATCAACGGGATCTATCGGAAAATGTTTGTGCAGGGCCGCTCCATGGACGAAATCTACGACATCTACGCCGTGCGCGTCATCGTCGACACGGTCAACGACTGTTACAACGTTCTCGGCGTCGTGCACGATATGTTCCGCCCGATCCCGAACCGCTTCAAGGACTACATTTCCACCCCGAAGCCCAACCTGTACCAGTCCCTGCATACTACCGTGATCGGAAAGGAAGGAATCCCGTTTGAGGTGCAGATCCGTACCTGGGAGATGCACCACACGGCGGAATACGGCATCGCGGCCCACTGGAAATACAAGCTGGGCATCGCCAACAAGGAAGACAGCTTTGAAAAGCGTCTTTCCTGGATCCGGCAGATGCTGGAAAACGAGAAGGACAGCGAGGATGCCACCGATCTGGTGCGCATGATCAAATCCGATCTTGTGCCGGAGGAGGTTTTCGTTTTTACACCGCGCGGCGATGTGATTAATCTTCCGGTCGGTTCCACCGTGATCGATTTTGCGTATGCGATTCACAGCGCAGTCGGCAACCGCATGATCGGCGCAAAGGTCGACAAGCGTATTGTCCCGCTTGATTACCGTGTAAAAACCGGGGAAATCGTAGAGGTCCTCACCTCAAAAGAAGCGCATGGACCGAGCCGTGACTGGCTGAAACTCGTCAAGACGAGCGAGGCCCGCAACAAGATCCGCTCCTGGTTCAAGCATGAAAAGCGGGAAGAAAACATTGTGGAAGGCAAGGCTGAGTTCGAGCGGGAACTGCGCCGGAACGGTCTGGTCCTCACGGAGGAGGAACAGACCACCCTGCTGGAAAAACTGGGCCCGAAGCACAACTGTGCCACCGCGGAGGAGGTTTACGCCTCCATTGGCTACGGCGGTCTTCAGATCTGGCGTCTCCTGCCGAAGATACGGGACTACTGCCAGAAGGAAAAGCGTCTTGCGGGTGAGGCTGCCGCCCCGGTTTCCGTGCCGGAACGCCCCTCGTCTCCCAAAAAGGCTGCCGCAGGGGTCATCGTGGATGGAATGGATAACTGCCTGATTAAATTTTCGCGGTGCTGCAACCCGCTGCCCGGCGATGAAATCATCGGATTCATCACGCGCGGGTTCGGGGTTTCCATTCACAAACGAAGCTGCGCCAACGTACCAAAAGACCTGGAAACAGCGTCTGAGCCGGAGCGTTGGGTCAAGGTTCACTGGGCGGGCGAGGTGAAGGAAGAATTCAAGTCTTCTCTTGAAATCATCGCTTCTGACCGCACCGGTCTGTTGGCGGATATCACCCAACAGCTGTTTAATATGCACCTGTTCATTCATTTGCTCAACTCCCGGGAGAGCAAGGACGGTACCGCAATTGTTACGGCTACCATCACAATTGCCAGCGTGGATCAGCTGAAAACCATTATTTCCCGGCTTTCCAACATTCCGGGAATTCTGTCCGTCCGCCGCTCGTAGGAGAAAGGCAAAATACAGGAGGATTTCATGCAAGTCAAAAGATTTGTCGGCGGGCCTCTGCCGACTAACTGCTATCTTCTCACCGATGAAAGCACCGGGAGCACTGCCGTGGTTGATCCGGGCTTTGAGAGCGAGGAACTGACCAATGCGGTTCTCGCGGCCGGCCGCGGAAACGTCAAGGCGATTCTGCTGACGCACGGCCACTTCGACCATATTGCCGGCGTTTCGAAGCTCAAAAACCTGACCCGCGCAAAGGTTTACCTGTACACGGATGAGCTTGCCTTTGTGTCGGATGGAAACCTGAATCTGGCGGGAATGTTCTACGAAGGGCGTGTGGAGCCGTTCGGGGTGGATGTTCCGCTGAACGACGGAGAAGAATTCGAGCTCGGCAGTGCCAAGATCCGCGTGATTTCTACCCCGGGCCACACTCGAGGCGGCTGCTGCTTTCAGGTGGAAGACGCTTTGTTCACCGGCGACACGCTGATGAAGCTTTCCTGCGGGCGGACGGATTTCCCTACCGGGAGCTATTCTCAGCTTCTGGATTCCCTGCGTCGGCTCCGTGATCTTCCGGGCGATTACCACATTTACCCCGGGCACGGTTCGGAAAGTTCGCTTGCCTACGAGCGGCGGAACAACTCCTTTATGGGGCCGAATCCATGACGCTGGTTGTCGACGGGCACCCGTTCCATTATGAGATGGAAAACCTCTGCCGCGTATTTTTTCCGGGGGAAAAGATCCGCACGGCGGCTGAGCCGGAAGAAAATGAAACAGTCGTCTATACCGGCCTTGCCGAAGAGGACGGCGGCCACCGGGTGACGGTCCGCCTGAAAACGGACGGGCGGGAAATGGAAAAATCGGAGTGCCTGCCCGTTGGGGCGGAGAGCCGCGACGCGGAGCGCCGCATGGGCGTTTTGCTGCTGGAGCTGCTTTCACAGGAGTTCAACTACCGCCCCAAATGGGGAATTCTCACCGGAGTGCGGCCGGTCAAGCTGTTCGGCCGCCTTGCCGCGGAGCTTGGAGAAGAAAAGGCATCTTCCCATTTCCGCGATGAACTTCTTGTTTCACCTGAGAAAACCGAGCTGAGCCGCCTTGTCTCGAAAAACGAGCAGAAGATTCTGTCGGTTTCAAAGCCGGACTCCTTCAGCCTTTACGTTTCCATTCCGTTTTGCCCGACCCGGTGTGCCTACTGTTCCTTTGTTGCCTCCTCCGTGGAAAAGGCGTTCCGGCTGATCCCTCAGTATGTCGAACTGCTCTGCGAAGAGCTGAAGCAGACAGCGCGCATTGCAAAGGAACTGCACCTTCGGTTGGAAACCGTCTATTTCGGCGGCGGCACGCCGACCGCGATCACGGCCGATCAGCTCGCCGCGCTTCTCGATACGGTCCGGGAGGAATTCGACCTTTCCCATTGCCGGGAATTTACCGTGGAGGCGGGGCGCCCCGATACGGTAACCGTCGAGAAGCTTGCCGTTCTGAAAACGCGGGGTGTTACCCGCATCAGCATCAATCCGCAGACTCTGAATGACGAGGTGCTGGAGGCGATCGGGCGGAGGCATACCACGGCACAGACGCTGCAGGCGTTCGAGCTTGCGCGCCGGCACGATTTCGATAATATCAACATGGATCTGATTGCCGGCCTTCCGAAGGATGACGAGGAAGGCTTCCGCAGAACGATCGACGGGGTCATGGCGCTCGCTCCGGAAAGCGTCACCGTGCACACGCTGGCGCTGAAACGCGCGGCGGCCCTTGCGCAGGAGCCCGGAACGACCTTCTGGAAGGCGAAAACCGCGGAGGCAATGCTGGAATACGCGGACCGAACGCTGCTGGAAAATGGCTATGCTCCCTATTACCTTTACCGGCAGAGCAGAATGGTGGGCAACCTGGAGAATACCGGGTGGGCGAAGCCTGGTTTTGAGAGCTGCTATAATGTGTTTATTATGGAAGAAAACCAGAGCATCCTCGCCTGCGGCGCCGGCGCCGTTTCAAAGCTGTTTGACCCCGCCTCGAACCGCCTTGAGCGAATATTTGACTTTAAATATCCGTATGAATATATCAGCCGTTTTCAGGAAATGATGATGAGGAAAGACCGGGTGAAAGAGTTTTATGGGAACGTGGGAAAATGATTTTGTAGAATATGAAAACAACGTAGAAGCAATCAACCGGGCTGCGGAAAATAACCCGGAAGCCTTCGTTCTCCGGACGGAAGATGCCTATCATCAGAACATCCGGTCGATTGCGGAGGAACTTGCGAAGGAGGTTCCGGCATGCAGGCTCGTGATGCTGGCGGGTCCGTCGAGCAGCGGAAAAACCACGACCGCGCATCTGCTTGCGGATGCGCTTCGGGCCGTCGGGACCAAAGCGGTGATTATTTCCCTGGATGATTTTTACCGCGGTGAATACAATGCACCTCTGCTGCCGAGCGGAAAGCACGACTATGAGAGCGTGGAGGCGCTCAATCTGCCGGAAATTCAGCAATGTCTGTACGATTTGGTTGAGAAGTCGCACTGCAGCATGCCGGTTTTCAATTTTGAAATCCGGATGCCTTACCCGCACAGACGTCCTGTTTCGCTCGGAGAACACGAGATTGCCGTCGTGGAGGGCCTTCATGCGCTGAATCCGCTTCTGATCAATAAGATGCCTGCCCTGCGCGTGAAGAAGATTTATATCAGCGTTAAGCAGGGCGTTTTCGACGGCGCGCGGGAATTGTTCGGCCCCAACGATGTCCGTCTTGTGCGGCGCATTGTGAGAGATCACCGGTTCCGAGGCACAAGGCCGGAAACAACGCTGGATATGTGGCCGAACGTAATGGACGGAGAACGTAAGTACATTAAGCCATTTCGAAAAGATGCTGATTTCACGATTAATTCCCTGCATGCCTATGAGCTTTGCGTGCTGAATAGGGAATGCGCGGAGCTGCTACATACCGTGCCGAAGGCGAGCCAACAATTTGAAACTGCCCGAAAGATGGCGTCGGGGCTGGAGCACATCGTTTCGCTCGACGGAGGACTGGTCCCAAAGAATTCGATCCTCCGGGAATTCATCGGCGGCGGTATCTATTAGCTGGAAGGGATTGCATTTTCCTATGCGCGGGTGATATAATGAAGCAAATGAACAAAGGAGTGAATTGCTATGGGACTGTTTGAGGATGTTGTTGTCAACGCCAAAACGGCGGCAAACGTCGTCGGTAAAAAAGCAAGTCAGATTGTTGATATTTCGAAGCTTAGAATCAGTGCCGCGGAGCTGAATCATGAAATCGAAAGCAAGTTTGAAGACATCGGCCGTATGGTGTATGAAGCCAAAAAGATCGGCAGCGATGCCGATGTTTCCGGAAGCATTTCCGCACTCGACGACCTGTACGAGCAGCTTGACGCGGTCAACGATCAGCTTGCGGCCGCCAGAACAAAAATAGTCTGCAAGAACTGCGGGCAGGAAAATTATCAGGGTTCCGTGTATTGCAGCAAATGCGGGCATAAGCTTTCCGAAGAAGAAGAATAACCCGATAAGAATTGAAAAAGGGAGGATATTTCCTCCCTTTTTTTGTTTTAGTACGAACGCCCCCGCTTTTCAAAAAGTCGGATTCAGGGTACTTCCTGCACGACCATGCTTTCGAATCCGAAAATATCTACCGCTTTCACGCAGACGGTTCGTTTTCCCGAAGTCTTTGGTACCGTCAGAACAGCCTGCGGAACGACTTTCCACGCCTCGCCGCCGGAAGCCTCGTTCTCCCGGTAATCCTGCCACAGGCTGACGAACGTTTTTCCGTCGTAATCAGGGTCGATGCTCCAATATTCAATCAGCGAGAGCGAGTCTTTCGCCAGAATTTTTTTAATTGCCGGTTTGTACTTTTCGGCGATCGGCAGGGCGTCGGGCGCGAGCAGAAAATACCGGCTGAGGGTGACCGTCAGCTGTTCCATCTCCGCGTTGTACGGAGATGCCGAGGCCTGCTGCACAGCAATGCCGGAAAGACCTGCAAGGAAGCTGCCCGATTTCCGGAAAGAGTCCGCAGCTTCGGATTTTTCCAGCTGCTTTTCCAGCAGGTTCGGCAGAATCCGGCGCACTTCAAAGCGCGGATCGGCTTTTTGAAGTTCCGGAAGAGCCTGCCCCAGCTCAGGCGGAAAATCCCATCCGAGGAACAGAAGCTTTCCCCAATTTCCGGGCAGAGTATCACGAAGCTTGCGCGCCCGATTGATCCGGGAAAGGGTTGCTTCCCCGTTGGGAGAATCAACAAAAATCAAGGTGCCGTCCTGTTCCAGCACGCCGAGGCCGCCGTAGCTTTTGCCGGGAAGGGGGGAGGCACCGCAGAGCTTCAGCACGGCGGCGCTCAGGTTTGCCGGATGTTTTCCGGTACTTCGGAAAAGCGCCTGCTCGCGGCGGAAACCCGTTACCGTCTGGTAAAGGTAGGGCTGTGCGCCCTGATCGGCAAGGCGCTTGCGCATGATCATGCAGGCGGGTTTTCCCGCGTCGCAGAGAATCCAGCGCCGCCCCAGCTTTTCGGCGACGGCTCCGGTCGTTCCGGAACCCGCAAAAAAGTCCGCGACAAGAGCTCCTTCCCGTGAGGACGCACGGATAATCCGCGTGAGGAGAGCCTCCGGCTTCTGGGTTGCATAATGGAGGACTTCCGGATTCTTTCCATGGGAGATATTGCTGATGTCGTTCCACAGGGAGCCGATCGCGAGCCGGAATTCATCCAGATAATATTTTTTGTATTCCCTGCCCGAGGAGGACCGGTAGATCAGATTCTTTCTGCGCATTGCCCGAACGGACTCTTCGGAATAATCGCCGAGCGTCACAATTTTGAACCTTCGGCCGTCCGGTTCGCTGTACCGGAATTCCTTGAGCTGTGTGTGGGTCAATTCCTCCGGGGTGCGAAATTGCTGCTGAAAAAAGGGGTGCTTTGTCTTCGAATAAAGCAGGATGCTTTCAATCTCCCGCGACCACTGCCCGGAAGTTTTTTTGGCACCTTTTCCGACGGCATCCCGCAGCCAGACAATTTCATTTCGGAAGTTTTGGCTCCCGAAAATGTCGTCCAGAAGAACCTTGACGTAATGTCCCGCATGCCAGTCGACGTGAACGTAGAGACTGCCTTCCTCCGAAAGCAGCTCCCGCATGAGGACGAGACGCGGGTACAGCATCCGCAGGTAGCTTTCGGTTCCATTTTCCCACAGGTCGGAGTAGGCGGCCTGCTCCAGCGCAGCCGGCCGGCCGCTTCCGGGTACTCCGTCCGGCAGGCGGATGGCCGCGTGGTAATCCGATTTGCTGTCGAACGGCGGATCAATGTAAATGAGGTCAATTTTTCCCCGCAGCGATGCCTGTTCTCCGCTGCCCGCGAGAAGAGCCTCCAGAACGGGGAGATTGTCGCCGGAAATCAGGCGGTTTCTCCATTCAGCCTGCTCCTGAGGACGAGAAGCGGATTGGAAGAAACCGCCGCTTTTTAAGGGGACGATGAGTTCGTCTGTCCGCAGCAGCGGATGCTTTGTGCCGTTCAGCCGTTTCAGAATCCGTTGCGCTTCCCGCTTTCCTTCCGCGGAAATTTTCGGCAGGCGCCCGACCAAGGATTCCGTCAAAGTTCGGTCCCTCCGTTTCCTTCGGTGACCGGCGTTTTCCGCTCCCGAATCGCGCTTTCCTGATGCTCCAGATGAAGCTCCATGGTGCGGTTGCATGCGGCAATCTGATCGATCACCGCGAAAACAATCTGCTCCAGTTCACCGTTTCTGCTGTAATCCGCAGACGCCGTATAGTCCACCCGTCCGTCCAGAATCATCCGGTTCGCTTCGCAGTGATCCCCGTTTTTATAGACGGCGATGGAATGCCCGCCGTTTACTTTTACCAGCTTCATGCAGGGCACGTCCGTCAGGCCGTCTCCTATGTAAATCATATTCCGAAACGGAATTCTCCGCTTTTCTTCCGGTGTGAATTCATTTAAAGCGTCGTTTTCGGTGACATTCATCACATTTTTATTAATACGGAAAAGGAACTGCGTCTTGCTGGTGTAATTAACCGCCATCGCGGGCCAAACCGGAACGCCCTTTTCATCGTAAAGAAATTCCGCGGCATAAATTTCCTTGAACTCACCGGCAATTTTAGTCCCTTCGATGATTTCCTTCAGACCAGAAGAGATCACATAATGCTCAAGCGCAATGTTTTCCCGCTCAGCGTATTTGTTGATCCGTCCAAACCACGAGGTAACCCCGGGAAACAGCTCGACGCTTTTTCCGAGCTTTGAAAATTCACTGCGGTTCAACAGCATCTTTCCTTTTGCGGAATCGACCATGATATACATATAGGCAAGAATCTGGTCCATCTGGTGCGCAGCCGCCATGGCTTCGCATTTTTCCCAAAACTCCTTCGGGTTCATCCCCACGCCGGGAATAAATGCGTATTCCTGCATGTCTTTGGTTGACAGGGTATTGTCGAAATCATACAGAACAGCGGCAACCGTTTTTCCGTTTTCCTTCAAATACGCCCCCACCTTTTTTGGATCATTTTAAGTTTCTGTTCTTATATTATAGGCGGTTCTGCTTTACCATACAAGAAATTTTATTGGGAAATCTAAAAGAGGTTAATGCAAATAAAATAGGCTTATGAGAAAAATTAAATTTTAAATATGGCAAAATTTGTGCATTATTTTGCCTTGACGTGATATAATTATTATTGCTTGGATTGAAACCCAAACTGTTTTAAGAAAGGGGAGCTTATTTTATGCCTCGTGGACGGAAACCTTTGAACGTCAGAACAATTGAAGAGCAGATTGCAGAAGCGGATGCTTCCATTGAAACGTATAAGCAGAAGATTGCGGAAGCGAAAGAACTGAAAAAACAGCTGCAGGAGCGAAAAGAAAAAGAAGAGATGACGGCCCTTTATCAGGCAGTGAAATCCAGCGGAAAAACCGCCGCTGAATTTCTGGAAACGATTCAGAAAAACGGATAATCATCGGATTGGAAAGCCCCCCGCGGCCTCAGCCGCGGGGGGCTTTCCCGGCTTTGCGGGGGAAAATCAAATTATCGTTTTCAGTGCGCGACACTGACGCCGGAATGCGTCAGCGTCCGGATGGAACTGCCCAGCCGTCTGATTCCCGTTTCAATCACTTCCGCGTCGGAATTGGTGTAATTCATTCGGAAGGTCCTCTGATCGGGGTCCTCCACGTAGAATTCTGAACCCGGCACGAAAACGACCTTAGCCTCCGTGGAGAGCTTCAGAAGATCCCATGAGGAAAGCCCGTCGGGCAGGGTGGCCCACATAAACATGCCGCCCTCCGGCCGGGTACACTGCACCTCGGCCGGAAAGTATTTTCCGACCATTTCCACCATGCAGTCGCACCGCTCACGGTACATGACCTTGATTTTTGCGATATGTTCGTCGAGATCGTTATCCGCAAGGTATCTCTGCACGACCCTTTGAGCGAAGTAGTTTGTGTGAAGGTCCGCGGCCTGCTTTGTGACGACCAGCTTGTCGATGATTTCCGGCGAGGCGCAGATCCAGCCGAGGCGCATGGCGGGGGAAACGATTTTGGAAAAGGTTCCGAGAAGGATTCCCATACCGTTCATGAAAGAATTGATGGGAGGCTCTTCTTTTCCCGAAAAACGCAGCTCGCCGTAAGGATCGTCCTCCACGAGAAGGGTACCGTATTTTTTCAGCAGAGCGGCCGCCTTTTCCCGATTTTCACGGGAATAGGTAAGGCCCGAAGGATTCTGAAAATTAGGAACGGTGTAAAAAAGCTTCGGGTGCTTTGCTTTTAAAATGCTCTCAAGAGCCTCAAGATCAACGCCGTCTTCCAGAAGCGGAACTGAGCAGAATTCAGGCTCATAGAAAGAAAGCGCCTGAATCGCCCCGAAATAGCCGGGACGCTCGAACAGCACGGAGTCCCCCGGATTCAGGAGAAGTTTTCCCAGAAGATCAAGCCCCTGCTGCGAGCCGTTCGTAATTACGATGTCTTCCGGTTTGACCGTCATGCCGAACCGCTTTTCATAGCGGGCGGCGATGGCCCGCCGCAGCGGCAGGTATCCCTCCGTGGTGCTGTACTGCAGCGCGTCGGCCCCGTCTTCCTCAAGCACATTGGCGGCGGCGGCGCTGATCTCCGAAATTGGAAAGGATGCCGGATTCGGCAGCCCTCCTGCAAAGGAAATATAGGAAGGATCCTGCGTTACCTTCAGAACTTCCCGGATAAACGATTTCTTGACCTTGCTGATCCGGTCTGCAAACTGAACTTCCATTTTTCTGCCTCCAAATTATAAATTTTTATATAAAAAAAGCCCTCGTCCCAACAATAGGACGAAGGCTGTAAGCTTCGCGGTACCACCTAAATTCGCGCCGTAAGACGCGCTCTCTGATACGGGTTTTTAAACCGAATATCATTTTCCTGTAACGGGGAATCCCGGTGAAGACTACTGGCTTTCAGCGTTTGCCTCACGGCTCAGGGGCGGCTTTCCGAGTGCGGCGCAGGAATTCTCACCAACCATTCCTTCTCTGCAGGCTGCCGGCACGGCGTACTTTTCCCCTTCATTGCTTTTCGCGCTTTATTC
>JAEWRF010000065.1 GCA_023460155.1 Bacillota bacterium
GTTCTGGCCGGCAATATTCTTGTGAAACAGCGCGGCACTCATATTCATCCGGGCAACAATGTCGGCATCGGTTCCGATGATTCCCTGTTTGCCCTGATCGACGGGAAAGTCAAGTTCGAACGTTATGACCGCGACCGTAAAAAGGTCAGCGTTTACGCTTCGGAGCAGTGACCTTTCGTTTCTGAAGAACGGAAATCCCGGGTTTACGCCCGGGATTTTTTTCGCCTTTCGGCAGAAGATATGGTATACTGTTGTCAGAAGGGCTATTGAAAAAGGAGCGTAACGAATGTTCATCGACAGTGCGAAAATCCGTGTTAAAGCAGGCGGCGGCGGCGACGGAGCCGTAGCGTTTCACCGTGAAAAATACGTCGCCTCCGGCGGACCGGACGGCGGCGACGGCGGGCACGGCGGAAATATTGTGTTCCAGGTCGACGACAATCTTTCCACGCTCGCCGATTTCCGCTATAAACGGAAATACCTTGCGGAAAGCGGCGAAAACGGAAAGGGGAAGCGCTGCAGCGGAAAGGGCGGGAAGGATCTGGTGATCCGCGTGCCGCGCGGAACGCTTCTGCTGGATGCCGAAACGGGACGTCTGATCGCGGACCTCTCTTCCGACGAGCCGCAGATTGTTGCAAAGGGCGGGCGCGGCGGATGGGGAAATTCCCACTTTGCCACGCCGACCCGGCAAACCCCCCGCTTTGCAAAACCCGGCACTCCGGGTGAGGAGTTTGAGCTTCGCATGGACCTGAAGCTTCTCGCCGACGTCGGCCTTGTCGGTTTTCCGAACGTGGGAAAATCGACGCTCGTTTCGGTCGTCAGTGAGGCGAAGCCGGAAATTGCGAATTATCACTTTACTACGGTCACGCCGGTGCTTGGTGTTGTGCGGCTCGGGCCGGAGCGGTCCTTTGTCATCGCGGATATCCCCGGCCTGATTGAAGGTGCGAACGAGGGTGCGGGGCTGGGGCATCAGTTTCTGCGCCATGTGGAACGCTGCCGCCTCCTGATCCACGTCGTGGACGTGTCCGGGAGCGAGGGGCGCGACCCGAAGGAAGACTTCCGCATTATTAACGAAGAGCTGAAAAAGTTCAACCCGGAGCTTGCGGAGCGCCCGATGCTGGTGGCAGGAAACAAATGTGACCTGACCTCCGACGAGCAGGTCCGTTCTTTTGAGGAATACGTCGTAAATCAGGGGTATGAATTTTTTCCGATCATGGCCGCGATCCGCTATCAGGTGGACCCGCTTTTGAACCGGGTGGGAGAACTGCTGCAAAAACTGCCCCCGATCCGGAAGTACGAACCGGAGCCGGAACCGCTTCGCCCCCTGGAGGAATTCGGACCGCGCGAGGTTTCGGTAGAAAATCGGGACGGCGTATTTACGGTGGAGGGGGACTGGCTTGTGCCGGTTCTTCGCACCATCCATTTCGACGACCCGGAATCCATCCGGTATCTTCAGCGCGTGCTGGAAAAGACGGGCGTGGACGATGCGATCCGCAACTCCGGTATTCAGAACGGCGATACGGTAAGCATTTACGGTGTAGAATTCGATTATACGGAGTAGGTGTGTGTTTGGAACGCTTTTACAATGCTGCCTGTGACCCGAAAAGCCTGAGTCCTCTGACCCTCGCTTTCGTCGGCGACGCGGTTTTTGAGGTCTTTGTGCGGGAGAGGCTGGTATGCAGCGCAAACCGGCCGGTCAACGAGCTGCACCGCCTTTCGGTAAAGCAGGTTTGCAGCGGCGCTCAGGCCGAATTTGTGGAAAAGCTTCTCCCCATTCTGACGGAGGAGGAAGCATCTGTTCTCCGACGCGGCCGAAACGCACACACAAACCATGTGCCGAAAAACTCCGGGGTGGCCGACTACCACACCGCGACAGGCTTCGAATGTTTGTTCGGATATCTCTATCTGAGCGGCTGCATCGAGCGCCTTCGGGAGTTGTTTGAAATTGTTTGCAGCGAAGAAGGGTAGGAGAGGAGGATCCTTTCAATGCCAACCTTGTTTACCGCCAAAAAGGCGGAGGAGATCACTAAGGACATTCTGTTTTATGCGGTAGGAAGCTCTCTTTATGCGGTTTCGGTCAAAATGTTTACGGCTCCCAACCATATCGCACCTGGCGGCGTAACCGGTGTCAGCACCATGCTGAACTTCCTGTTCGGTTGGCCGATTGGTACTCTCGGCCTTCTGCTCAATATCCCGATTTTTATCTGGGCCATTCTTCAGATCGGCTATAAACTGGTGGTAAAAACCATCGGCGCGACCATTTTTGTTTCTGCCGCGATCGATCTGATCGGCCTCGTGATTCCCGCCTATACCGGGAATCCGATGCTCGCGGCTATTTTTGGCGGATGTCTGGAGGGCGCGGGGCTTTCCCTTGTGTTCATGCGCGGGGCGACCACCGGAGGGACGGACCTCATTGCGCGGCTTTTGAACCGGCGCGTTCGGTTTGTCTCCATGGGGAAGCTCATGATGTGTGTGGACTTTCTGATTGTCGCGGCCTCGGCGTTTGTGTACCGCAGCATCGAAAGCGCCCTGTACGCGCTGATTGCGATTTTTGTTTCCACCAAACTGATCGATGCGATTCTGTATGGCACCGATATTGGAACCGGAAAGATTATGTTCATTATCTCGGAGAAGAACGATGACATTGCAAAAGAAATCATGCGGGATCTTGACCGCGGTGTGACCATGCTCGACGCAAAAGGCGCCTTCACCCGCCGCGAGAGCGAGGTTTTACTCTGCGCCGTACGGCGCTATGAGGTAGCCCAGGTAAAGGATATTGTCCGCACGATCGACAAAGGCGCCTTTATCATTGTCGGGGATGCCGGTGAAATCTCGGGAGAAGGATTCCGTGCGTCTCTTCCGGAGGATAAAACCCTTTTCGAACTGATCGGCCAGGCGAAAAACAAATAAAACAGCGGGAGGGTAAGGTTGTAAATCCTCCCGCTGTTTCCGCTGGGTCAGCTTTTCCAGCTTTTTGTGTCGTCACACCTGTCCTGACCGGAGTCTTTCTTGCTCTCCGGATTATTGTAGGAGTTTTTCCCCTGACCGGCGTAATTGCCGTGTTCCTTTTGCTTGTTGGGTTTCGAATTTTGCTTGTCCAAAACGATCACCTCCTTCCGGCATTATTCTTTGCGGCTGGAAATCATTTATACCAAACTTTTCATGGAGTTGATATTCTTTGGTCCCCTTTCCAATGGAATTTCTTTCACGAATGCGCTCCCTGCTCGGTGAGGAGGACTACGGGCGATATCTTTCGAAAATGGAAACGCCTCCCTTCCGGGGAGTCCGCCTCAATCCGCTGAAATGCAGCGAACCGGTTCTTTCGGGTGCGCTCCCGTTTCCCTTAAAACCGGCTCCGTTTTCCCCTATTTCGTTTTACATCCCCGCTCAGGCCGAAAAAATCGGGAGTCTGCCAATGCACCACGCGGGCGCTTTTTATGCGCAGGAGCCTTCCGCGGCTTCCGCGGTCACGGTTCTGGATCCGCAGCCCGGGGAAAAAGTTCTGGATCTTTGTGCCGCGCCCGGCGGAAAATCCACACAGATTGCTGCTCAGCTGGAAGGGCGGGGGCTTCTGTGGTCGAACGAAATCGTCCGGAGCCGCGCCGGTATCCTTCTTTCCAATCTGGAGCGGATCGGCGCCAGGAACGCCGTGATTTCCTGCTGCCATCCCGAAAAGCTCTGCACGGCGCTGGCGGGTTTTTTCGACCGCGTTCTTGTGGACGCTCCCTGCTCGGGCGAAGGTCTGTTCCGGCGGGAGGAGCAGGCGGTTTCAGATTGGAGCGAAAAGCACGTGGAGGCTTGCGCCGTCCGTCAGCTGGCCATTCTGGAGAG
>JAEWRF010000066.1 GCA_023460155.1 Bacillota bacterium
CTGCTCCGGTACGTCGGCAATGATCGCCGCAGGAGCGGACCTTGTCGTCATGTCGGACAAGGGTGAGCTCACGGTGGAAACAAACGGCGAGGGCGGTTCTCCCGCCGAAGCGGTAAAAGCGGGAATCTGCCACATTGCGGCCGGGAATGAAGCGGATGCCATCGCTAAAGTCCGCAAAATCACCGCGATGCTGCCGTCGAACAATCTTTCCGGCTCTCCGCTCTTCGATGCGGACCGCGCTGCAGGCAAGCCTGCCTCAGGTATGGCCGCCGGGGAACTTGCGGCTTCACTGAGCGACGAGGGCAGCTTTATTGAGCTCTCTAAGGGCTTCGGTGCCTCCGCTGCGGTGGGACTTGCCCGGGTCGGCGGTACGGCGGCGGGTCTGATTGCCTTCCGAGGCGACATTGACGCGGATTCGTGCACGAAGGCAGCCCGTTTCCTGCGGTTCTGCGATTCATTCTCCCTTCCTGTGGTTACCCTTGTGGATGCGGGTAAATTCGCTTCCCTACGGGAGGCTTCCAAGCTTTCGAGCGCCTATTCGGAGGCGACGACAGCGAAAATTACGGTGATTACCGGTTCCGCCTGCGGAGCGGTTTACATTGCGCTCGCCGGGCGCGGCGCCGGCGCGGATTTTGCTGCGGCGTGGCCGGAGGCAACGGTTTCCGCCCTTGCGCCGGAAACCGCGGCGATTTTCCTTTGGAACGACCGTCTGGCCGGGTCAGCAGATCCGATCGGCGACCGCAAAAAGCTGATTGAAGAATACCGCACGACGGAGGCCTCCGCATGGAAAGCGGCCCAAGCCGGAATGATCGAAGCGGTTGTCAGCCCGGAGGATACCCGGCGGCTTGTTCTTGCGAATCTTGAGATGCTTTCCGGCAAGCGGGTTTCCACACTGCCGAAAAAGCATGCCGATATTCAGCTTTAAAAAATGAAAGAGTACAGGGGGATAACGATATGAAAAATCTCAGAATCACCGTAAACGGCACAGCCTATGACGTTCAGGTGGAAGAGCTCGGAGGAACCGCAGCAGCGCCTGCCGCTCCGGCTTCCGCACCGGTTGCCCCGGCGCCCGCCGCAGCTCCCGCGCCGGCAGCAAAACCGGCCGCGAAGCCTGCCGCTCCCGCGGGCGGAGAAGCCGTCTCCAGCCCGATGCCCGGCACCATCGTCTCCGTAAACGTTCAGGTCGGTCAGAGCGTAAAGAAAGGCGAGGTCCTGCTGGTTCTGGAAGCCATGAAGATGGAAAATGAGATCATGGCCCCGCATGACGCGAAGGTAGCCGCCGTACTGGTAAACAAGGGGGACAGCGTGGAAACGGGTACTCCTCTTGTTTCCCTCCAGTAAGGGGGCGGGAACCGATGAGCAAAAAAATAGGCATTACCGAGCTTGTACTGCGCGACGCGCACCAGTCGCTTCTTGCGACCCGCATGCCGCTTTCGGACATGCTTCCGATTCTGGAAAAACTGGATCAGGTCGGCTTTTATTCCCTCGAATGCTGGGGCGGCGCGACGTACGACTCCTGTCTTCGCTTCCTCAATGAGGATCCGTGGGAGCGCCTGCGCACTCTGCGCCAGAAATGCCCGAACACGAAGCTGCAGATGCTGTTCCGCGGGCAGAACATGCTCGGCTACCGCCATTATGCGGACGACGTGGTCGAGTATTTCGTGCAGCGTTCCGTCGCCAACGGGATCGATATCATCCGGATCTTCGACGCGCTGAACGACATTAAGAACCTTGAGGTTTCCATTAAGGCAGCCAAAAAGGAAGGCGCCCACGCGCAGGTTGCTATTTCCTACACGACCGGGCCTGTTTTCACCGACGAGTATTATGTGGATTACGCGAAGCGCATCGAAGCCGCGGGCGCGGATTCCATCTGCATCAAGGATATGGCCGCCTTGCTGACGCCCTACAAGACCTACGACCTGGTCAAGGCGATCAAGGGCGCGGTTAAGATTCCACTGCAGCTTCATACGCATTACACCTCCGGACTTGCCAGCATGTGCGAGCTAAAGGCCGTGGAGGCGGGCATCGATTATCTGGATACGGCCATGTCCCCGCTGGCGCTCGGCACTTCCCACGCGCCGACGGAATCCATGGTCGCCGCGCTGAAGGATACTCCGTACGACACAGGCCTCGATCTAGTTCTGCTCAACGATATCCGCGAGTATTTCATGACCCTGCGCGACAAGTACATCAAAAGCGGCCTGATCGACCCCAAAATGCTTGCGACAAATACCAAGGCTCTTGTTTATCAGGTGCCGGGCGGCATGCTTTCCAATCTGCTTTCGCAGCTGAAGCAGGCCGGCAAGGTGGATCAGTTTGAAGAGGTTTTGCAGGAAGTGCCGCGCGTGCGCAAGGATGCCGGCTATCCCCCGCTGGTTACGCCGACCTCCCAGATCGTCGGGACGCAGGCGGTGTTTAACGTGATCACCGGCGAGCGTTATAAGATGTGCACCAATGAGTTCAAGGATCTTGTCGCGGGCAAATACGGAACCACACCCGTTCCGGTGGACGACGAGTTCGCGAAGAAGATCATCGGGGATACGCCCAGGGTAACCTGCCGCCCGGCCGATCTGCTCCAGCCGGAGTTGGATTCCCTGCGGAAGGAATGCGCCGAGTGGACCGAGCAGGAAGAGGACGTTCTCTCCTATGCTCAGTTCCCCAAGGTCGCGATGGATTTCTTCAAGAAGCGTGCTGAGAAGAAATACGGCATCGACGGAAAGCACGCCGATGCGAAAAATCAGGTCCATCCGGTCTGAACCGAATTGCAGCCGTGATTCAGCCCCGCCGAGGGGCTGAATCATTTTTTGTTATTCTGTTTTTGCAGGTAATATCGTTTTGAAGAGCCCGATACTTGATTAGCTGTTGACAATAGATGGGTAAAACTGATAAAATATAATAATGAATGGCAATTTTCAGTTAAAAGCAAAATAAATCGGTTAAAATAGAATCGGGATGATGACTTTTGCTAAACAGCATGACAGGGTAC
>JAEWRF010000067.1 GCA_023460155.1 Bacillota bacterium
GCTCATGGGCGCGGACGCGGTGCTGCTTATCTGCGCCGTTCTGGACGGGAAGACCATTCGTCGCTTTCTCGAAATTTGCGATAGGCTGGGTCTGTCCGCCGTGGTGGAGGCCCATGACGAGGCCGAACTGAAAACGGCGGTTCAGGCTGGTGCACGGATCATCGGAGTCAACAACCGAAATCTGAAAGATTTCTCCGTGGATACCGGAAACAGCCGCAAACTGCGGGCGCTGGTGCCGCGAAATGTTCTCTTCGTTGCAGAAAGCGGCATCCGGACCGCGCAGGATGTTGAAATTCTTCGGGAATCCGGGGCGGATGCTGTACTGGTCGGCGAAGCGCTGATGCGTGCGCCGGATAAAAAGGCCATGCTTTCCGGTCTGAGAGGAGAAATATGACCAGAGTAAAAATTTGCGGCCTGAAACGCGCGGAGGATATTGCGCATGCGAATGAACTTAAGCCGGAATACGTCGGCTTTGTGTTTGTCAAAGGGAGTGGACGCTATGTTTCGCCGGAATCGGCGGCGCAATTGAAAGCCGGGCTTTCCCGGAATATTACGGCCGTGGGGGTTTTTGTCAACGAACCACCGGAAAACGTGCTTGAGCTTCTGGAAAGCGGCACGATCGATATGGCGCAGATTCACGGCAGCGAGGGCGCGGACTATATCCGCACCCTGAAGCGGAGGACGGGGAAACCGTTGATTCAGGCTTTCCGAATCGAATCGGCTGCGGATATCGCGACAGCGGCGTCGTCGCCGGCGGATTTTGTTTTGCTGGATCACGGCGCGGGCGGAACCGGAAAAGCCTTTGACTGGTCGCTGGTTTCCGGCTTGAACAGGCCGTTTTTTCTCGCAGGAGGACTGTCCCCGGAAAACGTCGGGGACGCGATTGCGTGCTGTCATCCCTTTGCGGTGGACTCCAGCTCTAAGCTGGAATCGGACGGTTTTAAGGATTATGATAAAATGAAGCGGTTTATTGATGCCGTTCGGATGAACGGAAACAGATAGGAGAGAACTGTATGGAGAACTCAAAAGGGCGCTTCGGAATCTACGGCGGTCAATATATTCCGGAGACCTTAATGAACGCCGTGATTGAGCTTGAGGAAGCGTATAATCATTATAAAAACGACCCTGCGTTTCAGAGCGAGCTGACGGAGCTTCTCAATGAGTATGCCGGCAGGCCCAGCCGCCTGTATTATGCGGCAAAGCTGACCCGCGAGCTCGGCGGAGCGAAAATCTACCTGAAACGCGAGGACTTGAATCACACCGGAGCTCACAAAATCAACAACGTGCTGGGGCAGGCGCTTCTGGCGAAAAAAATGGGAAAAACGCGCCTGATCGCGGAGACGGGCGCAGGGCAGCACGGCGTGGCCGCCGCCACGGCAGCCGCACTGATGGATATGGAGTGCGTCGTGTTCATGGGCAAAAAGGACACGGAGCGTCAGGCACTGAATGTCTACCGCATGAAGCTGCTCGGTGCGAAGGTCGTTCCTGTTTCGACCGGCACCGCTACCCTGAAGGACGCCGTTTCGGAGGCCATGCGCGAATGGACCAGCCGCATTGACGACACTCACTACTGCCTTGGCTCCGTGATGGGGCCCCATCCCTTCCCGACGATCGTCCGGGATTTTCAGGCCGTTATCTCCAAGGAAATCAAGGCGCAGATGCTGGAGAAGGAGGGACGCCTTCCGGACGCGGTCATAGCCTGCGTTGGCGGCGGAAGCAACGCGATCGGCGCTTTTTACCACTTCATCGGCGATCCGTCCGTCCGGCTGATCGGCTGCGAGGCGGCCGGTCGCGGCATTGACACCCTGGAAACCGCCGCAACCCTGAATACCGGTCGGATCGGCATTTTCCATGGGATGGAATCCTACTTCTGCCAGGACAAGTTTGGGCAGATTGCCCCGGTTTATTCGATTTCGGCAGGACTCGATTATCCCGGCGTCGGCCCGGAGCACGCATGGCTTCATGATACCGGCCGTGCCGAATATGTGGCAATCACGGACGACGAGGCAGTAAACGCATTTGAGTATCTCAGCCGCACGGAGGGCATCATTCCCGCGATCGAATCCGCTCACGCGGTCGCCTATGCGATGAAGCTCGCGCCGAAAATGGCCAGAGACAAGATCATTGTCATCAATATTTCCGGGCGCGGCGACAAGGACTGCGCCGCCATTGCAAGATACAGGGGGGAAGATATTCATGAATAAGATCCAGAGTGCCTTCCGAAATGGAAAGGCGTTTATCCCGTTTATCACCTGCGGCGACCCCGACTTGGAGACAACGGCCCGGCTTGTGAGAGCGATGGCGGCAAACGGAGCCGATCTTATCGAACTCGGTATCCCGTTCTCCGACCCCACCGCCGAAGGACCGGTCATTCAGGCGGCCAATATCCGCGCTCTTAGCGGCGGCGTGACAACCGACAAAATCTTTGATATGGTGCGGACGCTGCGGGGAGATGTGACCGTACCGTTAGTATTTATGACCTATGCAAACGTTGTATTTTCCTACGGCACGGAACGCTTTTTGAAAACTGCGGCGGATATCGGCATCAATGGGATCATTTTGCCCGACGTACCCTTTGAAGAAAAAGCGGATTTCGCACCGGCCAGCCGAAAATACGGTGTGAAGTTTATAAGCCTTATCGCGCCGACCTCTCAAAGCCGTATTTCCATGATTGCGAGAGATGCCGAGGGCTTTGTGTACTGCGTTTCGTCTCTCGGCGTAACGGGTGTGCGCAGCCGCATCACAACAGATATAGGAGCTATGGCCAGTCTGGTGCGAAAGGCAAATCCAGATATTCCCTGTGCCATCGGATTCGGGATCTCCACTCCGGAGCAGGCGCAAAAAATGGTGCAATACGCAGATGGCATCATCGTAGGCTCGGCAATTGTGAAACTCCTTGGGGAATATGGGAAAGAAGCGGTTCCACTCATCGCAGAATATGTGCACAAAATGAAAAACGCCATAATCCACAGTTATAGCACTTCTGAAAAATGACTCCGGCCAAACCCTATTAGGCACTGTTCGCCTGTGCCTAAAAAACGCAGGACAAAGCTATAAGCCTTTTGCTTTCAAACCTTTAACAAGATCAACATAGCATTCACAAACATCGAATCCCTGAATATTCTCACGCATCAGATCGATCATATCACCGTGCGAAACGCCTCTTTTGCGTTTAGTGCAGAAGCAGCCGAGGAAGTTGCCCCATTTAGAGGATTCTATTGATACAAATCCGTCGTTTTCCCCTTCGGCATAGTGCAGAACAGCATAGCCTACGTTTAAAGGAAACCCTGCGCTGAAGAAGCTGTCCATCTTTGAAGCGATGCTCTGATATAGAACCTTTTCTTTATTGACTGCCATTTGATTAAATTGTTCGCATTGTTCGGTCGTTAAGTCATGAACGCCAGAATAAAAATCAGGTTCAGGGTCTCCAAGTTTTTTATACATTGCATTATATCGTTTGGCAAATACTTGGAGCACCGAATCCGGTGCTATTTTCAATATTTTATCCAGCAGCACGCTGCCTCTATGCGGCGTGCAGACTGTGGTTAATGACCCGACGTAGTCCTCCATTCCCAAGCAGCTAATCATATACCTAGCGTCCAAACCACCCTTTGAATGCGCAATGATATTGACCTTTTCACACTTTTCCTGTTCTACAATTTTGAGTATCTGCTTTTTTAGTTCACTTGCTATGACTTCCATGGGAGCAGCTGATTGTTGATGACCATAAAAAATGCTTGCACCGTTTCGGATCAATTCCTTTGGAATCCTACCCCAGTAATTGAACAGCTGCCAATCTCTCCAAAAAATCCCGTGAACGAGCAGAATTGGATAACTTGTTTTGCAGATTTCATTTTCTTTTCTACTTTCATTCAGCTCCTTTTTTGCCATGCTAAAGAAGTACTCTCTGCGAATCACCTGGCAGAAGTGCCAGAGCAGGAAGATGTTTGCGACGGGAACCCACCAAGCAAGCATCAAAGCCGATCGAGCGAGAAAGCTCAACTGAGTAGAAATACAGAGGAAGCGAATGATGCTGTTCCAAACCAAAATTACCAAAAGAACCATACAGATTGCTCCATTAACCGCAATATCGGCCGGAGGCAACATTACTCCTGATAATAGGAGGAGGTAGATGGTCAAAATGACATCTGCAAAGAATAGAAGAAATGAACTGATGAGCAGCTCCCGACCACCTATTAAGGCTTCCATACGCGTGGCCCATGCTTTGTTTTCTCTGGGATTCACATTGTAAAACAAAAAGAAACCCGACAGAAAGATAAAAAGAGCGACACTCCAAGCTGCGGAGATATGTAGCAGTCTGAGTGAAATCCACAGGTTCGATAAGGCAAAGAGAAAAAATACACTGAGTGCCCGCTTGATAAACACACAATTCAACCCCAAACTTGTTGTAAATCAAAAGTCAAGCTGCTTGAGATCCTCGATGATTTTAATGTAAACGTCGCAAATATCTTGAACATAGCC
>JAEWRF010000068.1 GCA_023460155.1 Bacillota bacterium
GACCTGGTCGAAGGCTGTGCGGCAATCGAACAGTATGTGATGAACTATAAGCCGGATGAAGCTACCGATGTTTACGGGTTTGCGGCTTCTCTTTTCTTTGCACTGACCGGTTCACTGCCCCCGAGCGCTTTGAAACGCCGCTCGGACCCGCGTCTGATGATTCCTACCGCGGTTCTCCACAGCCTTCCGCCCTGCGTCGTAACCGCTCTGGCAGATGCGCTGCAGGTTTCCCCCGATAAGCGCACGCCCACGTTCGAACGGCTGCGCGGGGAACTTTCCGCCGTACCGGCGGTCGCGGCTGCGCTGGAGGAGAGCCAGCGAATTCCACGGGTGCAGACCGGCGCGGTAAAGAAAAAGAAACAGGTTCCCGGCTTCGTATGGGTTGTGCTTTCCTGCGTGATCATGCTTGCAGTTTTTGCAGGGGGCGGTTTCCTGTGGATGTGGAAATCCGGGACCAATTTCCTGAACTTTCCCGCCGAAGCATCTTCTTTGGCGAGCACGTCCTCCGATTCAGCCGTAATGGAAAGCAAAGAGGCCTCCTCGGAAGCCGATCTGATTGACGCACCAAATCTGGTGGGGCAGAATTATCAGGCGCTTATCGCGCAGGAGTCTTCGCAGGCTTCCGACAATCCGGATTATCAGGTCTTGCTTTCCTCAAAGCAGTTCAGCGATACGGTGCCGGCAAACTGCATCATCTCCCAAACACCGGCTGCGGGCGGAAAAATGGCGAAGGGAACGGCGATCGTTGTCGTCGTCAGTCAGGGCGCCGCGGTGCGGGTTCTGCCGTCCATTGCAGGGAAAACGCTTTCCGACGCCTCCGAGTCGGTAACCTCGGCGGGCTTTGTCCCGACGAAGGATACGGATTACAGCGATACGGTGCCGGCTGACCGTGTGATTGGCTATAAAAATGTTAAGGCGGGAAGTCAGATGGCTTACGGTTCCAAAGTCGTGATTGTCGTAAGTCTCGGCCCGGACCCGTCGAAGATTTCTTCCTCGGTGTCTTCTGGTGCTTCCTCCTCGGGATCTTCGTCCAAATCCGGTTCCTCCGGCAGCCAGACGAGCTCCGCAGTTTCCCATTGAAAAAAGCAAAAGAAAGCCCCGCTGCTTTGTACTTTCGTACGGAGCGGCGGGGCTTGTTTTTATCGGGAATCGGCTCAGTCGCTGCTGAAAGGCAGGAGAGCCAGATGACGTGCGCGCTTGATTGCAATGGTCAGCTCGCGCTGATGATGCGCGCAGGTTCCGGTAACTCTGCGGGGAAGAATCTTTGCGCGCTCCGAAATGAAGCGGCGCAGCTTGGCGACGTCCTTGTAGTCGATGAAATCGACCTTGTCCGCACAGAAGCTGCAAACTTTTTTATGCCCTTTACGTCCGCCGGGACGGCGGTCTTTATCGGGCCTGTCGTTTCTATAATCGGCCATGGAAAAACCTCCTTTTTATTCAATCGAACGGAAAATCAGAACGGAAGATCGTCGTCGGACGGTATTTCTTCAAAATCGCCCGTGTTGCCGCTTGCGTAGGCGGGAGCCGGCTGCTGTGCGCCGCGTTCTGCATCGTTGCCTTCCGGCCTCGCGGCAGGATACCCGCCCGAGGGGGTGCCGTCCCGTTTTGGTTCGGCGAAATGAACATTATCGGCAATGATCTCAACCGCCTTGCGCTTGTTGCCGTCCTTGTCGGTATAGGAGCGGGTCTGAATAACACCCTGCACGGCGGCAAGCTGTCCCTTGCGGAAATATTTGCACACGAACTCGGCGGTATTGCGCCAGGCGACAATATCAATAAAATCCGTCTGACGCTCCGTCCCGGATTTCACGTAGGAGCGGTCCACCGCAACAGTGAAGCTTGTAACGGAAACCCCATTCGGCGTATGCCTGAGTTCCGGGTCGGCAACAAGTCTGCCCATCAGAACAGCGACATTAAGCATTATCGGTCACGCTTCCTTTTTCTCTTCCGTTTTCACTTTTTTCGGAGCTTTTTTCGGCGCCTCTTTCTTGATGATCAGAGAACGCAGAACGCCGTCGGTAATGTTGTAGATACGGTCCAGCTCAGCGGTAAATTCCGGGGAACTGGTAAAATTGACCAGCGTGTAGTAGCCTTCTTCTTCTTTGTTGATCGGATAGGCAAGCCTGCGCTTACCCCATTCGTCAACACTGTCGATGACGCCGTTGGCCGAGATCAGGTCCTTGAACTTCTGCACCATTGCCGTGATTCCGTCTTCTCCAAGCTTGGTCGAAAGAATAAAAACGGTTTCGTAGGAAATTTTTACATCAGACATTGTTACACCTCCTTTTGGACGTAAGGCTCCGGACGGGATGTTCGGAGCAAGGATAAAAGCCGTAAATACGGCTTAACATTCTAATTATATCAGTGAAAGCGCATTTGTCAAGGAAAAATCCTTTATTCAGAGGGTTTTGCTGAATTCTTTCAGGTAAGAGCGGAATTCCTGCCCGATTTCCGGGTGTTGAAGCGCAACCTCCACCTGGGCCTTCATGATCCCGAGCTTGTTTCCCATATCGTAACGCTTGCCGGTGAATTCCACGGCGATCATCCCGTCCCTGCGGGCAAGCGTTTTCATGGCGTCCGTCAGCTGGATCTCGCCGCCGGCGCCGGGGCCGGTGCTGTCAAGAATATCGAAGATCTCCGGGGTCAGAATGCAGCGCCCGAGAATGGAATACAGCGACATAATCTTATCCGGCGCCGGCTTTTCGATCATGTCCGTACACTTGAATATATTGTCGTGAAGCGGTTCCACCTTGAGGGAACTGTATTTTGAGATGGCTTCCTTTGTAACCCGGTTGACACCGAGCACCCCAAGGCCGTATTCATCATAGGCACGGATCAGCTGGGCGCAGGCCGGGTCTTCCCCGATGATCACATCGTCGCCATAAAGCACCGCAAAGGGATCGTTCCCGATGAAGGACCGGGCGCAGTTCACAGCATGGCCGAGCCCGCGGGTTTCTTTCTGACGGACAAAATAAATGTTTGCCTTATGCGCAATCGAAATGATTTCGTCGAGAATTTTTTCCTTTTCTGGGCCGCTCTGGCTCAGTCGTCCTTCCAGCTCCGGGACCCGGTCAAAATGGTCCTCGATCAGGCCTTTGCCCCGGTTTGTAATGATCAGGATGTCCGTGATGCCGGATTGCACCGCTTCCTCAACGATATATTGGATGGCGGGCTTGTCCACAATTGGCAGCATTTCCTTCGGCATGGATTTGGTGGCGGGCAGCACCCGCGTACCCAATCCCGCGGCAGGTATGACGGCCTTTGTGACTTTCATGAAACACACACTCCTCGAATAACAACTTAATATTTATTACAAAATCATATTGGGCAGATAAAAAAGAACCAGGTAGCAGATTCCGATGCAGACGGCAAGCGGCATATTGACGCCGCCTTCCTGCTGCATGCGGATTGCCGTGTCCGCCGGGGTGCCGGCCTGACTTTTAATCGAGCCGATCCGCCCGACGCAGCGGCGGAAGTACATTTTGTTCGCGTTGAACCCGCATACCAGCATAATGGCCAGCTGAACGATAAACACGACGGACGGAACGGCGAGCAGAAACATTTGTTGGCGCGGAAGAGTGGAAATAAGGTTCATCAGTTTTTCAATCTGATCGCTGCTCGGCGAAAAATTATCCGGCGTGATTCCGGTCTGGAGCAGAAGCGCATTGTAAAGGGGAGAAAGATACTGCTGTATGATATAGATATAGGCTATGTAGATCAAAAACATAGCCGAAGTGACCGCAGCCCCAACTTTGTAGAGCTTCCGGTACAGCATCCAGGCGCCGGGCAGCAGAAAAGCGCAGAAATTAAAGCGGTTTTTCCCCATTCGGTTTAAGCCGAGAAAAGTCGGCAGATAATATTGCGTATTGTTCTGCACGAATTTTGCCACGTCTCCGACGGGGATGCCGTCGATCTGTTCGTCTGAGCCGATTCCTGCTGTCGGGTCGAACGGAAAAGGTCCGGGTCCGCCCGGGTATCCGTTCATGTATCCGGGCGGGGGCGGATAACCGCCCTGAGGGACATCCCCCGGACGCTGCGCACCGAACGGATTGCCCCAGATATTCCCGGACGGATCCATAAGGGGTTGGCCGCAGTGTTCGCAGAACAGGGCTTTTTCCGAATTCGCATAGCCGCAGCGGGGGCAGCGCTTTGTGCGTTCGGCCTCCTGCGGCGTTTCTGTATCCTGCTGTTTCCGGGCGGACCATGCATCCGGGGTGCCGTGACGGTCTCTGAAAATGCATTCGCCCTTTTGCAGGTAGCAATCCCGATGGTAGGGAGCGCCGCACTGCGGGCAGACGACGATGTCGTCTCCCTCGACGAACGGCTTCCCGCAGACCGGGCATTTCAATCCGATATAATTTGCCATATCCGAGCCTCCTTATCTATTGACATTGTATAAGACTTTCCCGGAAACTTCAATCTTTTCCGCAATAAGTTTTCAGGGAATTTACAATTGCTTCCGTCTGCCGCGGTCTCCCGTGCCAATAGCCTGCCCTCTGAAACAGGAGCGATTCCCGGCGCGCGGCAAAGAAATTTTTGACTTTCCATGGGAAATATCTTATAATCAATCCGAACCAAATTTGAACCAGAGGATGGATGGTATGCTGCAATTTGAAGAACTGAGGCTTGCGCTGCAGGGCCTTGAGCCGGACCTGAAGGATCTGCGCGAAGCGATCGGGCCCGAGGCTCTGCGGAAGGAAATCGAGGAGCTGGACCAGAAGGCGACCGCTCCGGATTTCTGGAACGACATGGAAAAGTCGCAGAAGATCCTGCAGCGTTCCAGCTCCCTGAAAAATAAAATCGAATCGTTCGACCGCCTGAAGAATGCCTACGACGATCTTTTGGCGCTGATCGAGCTTGCGGACGAAGAGGGCGATCTCACTCTGCTGCCGCAGGCGCAGGAGGAATTTGAAAAATTCCGCGCCGAGCTGGAAGCGCAGCGTCTTGGGACTCTGCTGACCGGCGAATACGACTCCAAAAACGCCATTCTCACGTTCCATGCCGGCGCCGGGGGCACCGAGGCGCAGGATTGGGCTGAAATGCTGTTCCGCATGTACTGCCGATGGGGCGAACGCCACGGCTTTACCGTGAAAACACTCGACTATCTCGACGGCGAAGAAGCCGGCCTGAAAAGCGCCAGTGTCCTGATCGAGGGGGAGAACGCCTACGGTTTTCTGAAAAGCGAGGTCGGGGTGCACCGGCTGGTTCGAATCTCTCCGTTCGACGCCTCCGGCCGCAGGCACACCTCTTTCGCTTCGCTGGAAGTTATGCCGGAAATCGACGACACCATCGAGGTCGAGATCAGTCCCGACGACCTAAAAATTGATTATTACCGTGCGAGCGGCGCGGGCGGTCAGAAGGTCAACAAGACCTCCTCCGCCGTCCGTTTGACCCACATCCCGACGGGCATCGTCGTTGCCTGCCAGGTGGAGCGCAGCCAGTACCAGAACCGCGACGTTGCAATGCGGATGCTGAAATCCAAGCTGATGGAAATCAAGGAGCGCGAGCATCTCGATAAAATCGAGGACATCAAGGGCGTGCAGAAAGAAATTGCATGGGGCTCGCAGATCCGCTCCTATGTTTTCATGCCGTATACGCTGGTCAAGGATCACCGTACCGGCTTCGAGACCGGGAACATCGACTCTGTGATGGACGGCGACCTGGACGGCTTCATCAACGCGTACCTGAAATCACAGAGTCAGGCAAGCTGATTCGCGGCGCATCGCCGAAAGAAAACCCCGCCACAAAGGCGGGGAAGGTTCATTAGCAGTTATTGGGTGGGAGAGTCTTTGGATTCTCCCACTTTTTTATCCAAATTTCAGTGAGCATACGCTCAGCGAACGCCTTTCATCCGCTTCTGCTGGCGGACATCCTTCCCGACGAATACGATCCGCCGGAAGCTCCCGATAATCCGGGAGGCGAAACGTTCGGAATAATATTCGACCATTTCCCGGGTGGAAAGATTTGTGCTGATGATGGTGGGCTTTTGTGCCATCAGGCGGGAATTGACGACGTTGTAGACTGCCGAGGAAGAAAAGGAGCTTTTAAACTCCGTGCCGAGGTCGTCGAGGATCAGCAGGTCGCACGACTGCAGCAGCCCGATGGTTTCCTCTTCCGGGTCTTTCCCGAAGTGCTCGCTTTCCATCTTCGCGACCAGATTTCCGGCCGAGCCGTACACCACGCCAAATCCTCTCTGAATCGCCTCGTTGGCAATCGCGAGGGAAAGGTGGGTTTTTCCCAGTCCGGTTCCCCCCGTCAGGATCAGGTTGGCGGAGTGCGGGCCGAAGTGTTCCGCGTAATTCTCGCAGAAGCGCAGGGTGCTGCCCATGGTCGCACGCTCGGAGGGTCGGCCGTTTTCCGGCTCATCGGAGTAATAATCCAGCGAGAAGGACGTAAAAGTCGAAAGGGAAAGAGGGGTGAGCGCGTTCAGACGGCGGCAGGCCTCCTCCCGGAGAAGATTCTTCAGGCAGGAACACATTTTGCCGTCCAGGTAACCGGTGTCGCCGCATTTTGGGCACGAATAGTGAGGCTCCAGGCCGTCCTCGGGAATGCCGGCTTTCCGCAGCAGTTCTGCAAGTCTGCGCTGCTGTTCCTGATTTTCTTCTTTCAGCTTTTGCAGGGATTCCTTCGCGTTTCCGCCTCGCAGCACAGCCCGAGCGGCGGAAACGGCGGTTGAGGCCAGAAGGCGTTCCGCCTCTTTTGCCTCGGGAAAGCGAAGCCGGAGCACGGAGCGGCGCTTTTCCGCTTCCTCCTCGGCGCGCCTGCGCCGGTCCTGCAGAGTTTGCAGGGCGGAGGTGTAAACCTCCCTTGAGTATCCCATATCCTCACTCCCTTGTATCGTTGACGCTGGTACGCTCGTATTCGTCGATGTCGAAGGTCAGCGGCTTTTCCTTTCCGCCGCCTGGCTTTGCCGGATTCGCCCGATCGGCCTTTTCCCTGGCGGCCTGCTCGGGGGTTGAAATGCCTTCCTTTTGCCAGCGTTCCAGAATCCGGTTCATATAGCTCACGTTGAATTTGCCGGTTGCGTCCACGGCGCGGTCATAGGCCTCGCGGACCATTTTATCGCTGAATTTCCACTGGAGAATCCACAGGGCGGCAAAGCCCTCCTCCTTGGCAGAGGGCGAGCGGTGGGGCATTCCCAGAGTCTGCTCTACCGTGCGCCAGGCTTTTTGTGTTTCCGAGAGTCGGCGGAGCTTCTCCTCCGCCTTTTCGTGGGTGAAGATTTCCTCGTCCGCCCAGTTGATGGCGGCCTTTTCTATGTAGCGCATATTGCTTTTCCCGATGCTCGCGGCGTACTGCAGCAGCATGATGATGACGTCCGACGGGAGACCGAAATTGTCGTGCAGCATCAGGAGCGTCGCGGAATCGCCGTTGGAGATCAGCCGCCCCAGAATTTCCTGCGCGCTCTGCATCAGACAGGCGATTTCGGTTGATTCGCTCATCCGCCTTGCGACGAATTCGTTATCCGGCTTCTGCGGGCGTGAAAGAAGGCGGGGCTTCTGTTCCTCCGGAGGCGATTCCCGTGACGGAGCCTGCGGGTGGCTCTCCTGCACCGGCTGCTTTTCCGGTGCAAACGCGGCTTCCGGCTGCCCGGCTCCGGCCGGGGGCGGGGCGACGGTTTCTCCGTTCACGGCGACCACGCCCGTTTCCTGCCAGTAGAGCATGGCGTCCCCTACGTCGGCCCGGTCTATCCCAAGGGCTTCGGCGATGTCCTGCGCTTCGAAGGGCTCCCCCGCGTGGCGGAGAACCCAGAGCAGAACCTTTAGCTGGACGGAACCCGCCAGCTTTAAATTTTGATCAACCACAGAGCAGGGAACGGCAAAAACGGAGTTCCACGCTCCTAAATTGATGGAATAGCTCATGATATTCTTCCTTTGAATTCATTTCTGTCCCGACTATTATAACATACCCGCATCGGTTAGGGAATCGGGAATAACCGGACGAAAACGGATATTTTTTGCCGCAGGATATTGACAAAACCATGGTGCTTGGCATATAATACGTAATGCACCGCCGATGCGAACGTAGCTCATCTGGTAGAGCGCCACCTTGCCAAGGTGG
>JAEWRF010000069.1 GCA_023460155.1 Bacillota bacterium
GCCTTACACATACTATGTATATTGGGGCGATTCGCACACCATACCGGTTTTTTCGCTCGCGAACCGAATATTTTGCCAAAACCTCCCATACAATATAGGCGAGGTGAAAAAGATGGACTACTCCCACTACACGGAATTTCCATTTCCATCCGTTCTGTCCCCTGAAGAGGAAAAAGCCAAGTCCTTTTTTCTTTCTCTGGACGACGGCGAACAGCTTCGGCTCCTTTCCGGGTGCCTATCCTACCTGGACTTTTACGGACGCGTAGTTTGCCGGATGAACAAAAAGGCCGCTGCCGCGTGGTAAACCACAACGGCAGCGGTCCTTTTGCGTCAAGTCAGGCTATGTTGAACATCCTGCGCAGAAAGAAGCTCCAGAACTTCGAACTCTTTAAAACGACAACTTTCATGCTGCAAACCTCCTACGTATGTTCAGCACCTTTTCAGCAGTGCTATGCCGAGCCATACCATGATGACCGCGACAATAAAAAGCACAAGCCCGGGCGGGCAGAAGCACGACATCATCAAACCAATGCCGAATGCGATAGCGTATCCTACGCTGGACCCGGCCCTGCAGCAGTTCCGGCAGCCTCCCATTTCACCGCCGCCCCCCTTCCCATGTACTTTCTTATATCAGTATATACGGGAAGAGGAATTTTGTGAAAAGAATCATTTCGGCAGCACAATCACCAGTGCGTCGCCGCTGTGCACGACGACCCGCGCGGTATCCGCCTCGATCCGGTTGCTGACGGCGAGAGGGAAATCGGCATACAGCGTTTTCCGCGTAAGGGGATATTTCAGGCCCGTATAGCTTACGTTGCAGGAATTGCACCCGAAAGGAAAAACAGAAACCGTTGCCCCTTTCATTCCGGTCAGGATCAGTCCGCTTTCCCGGATCAGGAAAATCCGGCTTTCCGCATCCCACAGAACCGCCTTGCATCCCTGACGGCACAGGTAGGAAAGCACACACAGATTCGCAATGGAGTGATCAAAGCGCTTTCCGCCGATCAGCCCGATGAGAATAAACTCACGGAAACCGCGCCGCAGACCCTCCCTCACGGCAGCCATGGAATCTGTATCGTCCTTTTCCACATGAAGGCGAACCGTTTCAATATCTTCCGGGAGCCGGCCTTCCAGCGAATCGAAATCACCGATCAGCAAATCCGGACGAATTCCAACGCGGACGGCGCTGTCGTAGCCGCCGTCCGCACAGATCACAAAACAATTTTCCCGTCCGAATTCCCGAATAGCGCTGTCATCCGACAGAGGCACGGACCCGATTACTACGCATTTCTTCATTTTTTGCTCCATTCCTTACGGCTGTCGATTTCGCGGTACATCGCTGTATAACTCTCATGGCGTGACCGGCTGATTTCTCCGCTCCGGACCGCTTCAAGCACAGCGCAGCCCTTTTCGCAGGTATGGGAACAGGAGACAAACTTACATCCGCCGAGGGAAGGGACAAACTCCCGAAAACAATACGGAAGACTATCCTTTGTGATCGACGCGCAGTTTTCCATATCAACGGAAGAGAAGCCGGGCGTGTCCGCAATGTATTTCCCCGATTCCAGCTTCAGTAGCTCCACCTGCCGCGTTGTGTGCCGGCCCCGGCCGAGCTTGTGGCTGATCTCACCCGTTTCCAGATGGAACTGTGAAAACATGCGGTTGAGAAGAGAGGACTTCCCCACTCCGGAATTCCCCGTGAACGCGATAATTTTCCCTTTCAGTGCCGCTTCGACAGAATCGACCCCTTCCCCGGTCTGCGAAGAGATGCAGAAAACCGGGAAACCGGCCTTCCTGTAAATGTCAAAATAAGGCGCCGCGTCATGCAGATCAATTTTGGAAAACACCAGCACCGGCTCAATTCCGCGGTCCTCCGCCGCGGCGATGGTCTGATCCAGAACAAGCGCGTTGGGGACCGGTTCGCAGACGGATACAACAATGACAAGCTGGTCAATATTGGCCATAGGCGGTCGCGCGAGAAGATTTTTCCGGGGCAGAATCTCTTCCACCGTACCCGTTCCGTCCGCTTCTTCCGAAATAACGGCATAGTCGCCCGGAACGGGGGTAAGGCCCTCTTTACGGAAAATTCCCCTCGCCCGGCAAACGGAAACATGGCCGGCGGTTTCCACATAATAGAATCCGCCGACCCCTTTTAAAATCAATCCTTCCGGCATTATGCACATCCCATCAAGGACTCGGGGTTATGGAACCGGACGGCGCTCCCTCAGAGGAAGAACTGCCCGAACCCGAAGAGTTCCCAGAGCTTTCAACATACGGATCCGTTTCCGTAAGACTTGGCTTTCCCGTATCAAAATTCAGGCTGAACACGTTGTATTTGTTCCCGTCCAGAGCCACCGTCAGGGTATGCGTTCCGGTTTTTCCCGAAAAGCTCAGCTGAACGACGTCGTTGTAGGACGGATTGACCGTTTTCGTCGTCTGCAGGTCCCCGTCCAGATAAGCCTTCAGCTCAATATCGTGAGTGACTCCCTTGGGGAGCTGAACAAAGACGTCAACTGTCTTCTGAGAAGATTTTCCGGAGCTCACCACAAGGTTAACCGCTTTGCCCTTGTCGAGCTGCACCCCGTTGAGCGGATCCGTCTCAAGGACAATGCCCTGATCCTTGCCGCTGTCGTCCTTTTGCGTCACCTGGCCGACCGTAAGGCCCTTGGCAGTGATATCCGCTTTTGCGTTTTCCAGCGTTTCTCCGACGACGTTCGGAACCGCGACCTTCTGAACCGCCTTCCCCATACTGACGTATACGGTGACGGTAGCTCCCGCCGCAACCTGAGTGCTCGCCACAGGATCCGTCCGGATCACCAGCCCGGAATCTACATTTTCATCCGGGATCTCAGCGACCTTCGCGGTCAGCCCGAGCTGCGCGAGGGACGTTTCCGCGTCTTCTCTGGCCTTGCCGGAAAGATCCGGCACCGTAACCTGTTTGGGCCCGCTGCTCACAATCAGCGTAATCGACGCGTTTTCCTTCACGGTCGTTCCGGCCTTCGGGTTCTGCTTGATGACAATTCCGGCCGCGTGGGTCGCGTCGCTCTGCTGCTGCTCTGTAAACTTAAATTTATAGGAAGAATCGTTAGCCACATCCGTATACTTTTTCCCGGCAAAATCGGGAAGCGTCACATCCGCGGGCTCCGTATTGAAATTGTGGTACACCACTGCCACCACGATCCCGAGTGCCACAATCAGGAACGCCGCCGCGATTCCTGCGACAACAAGCGTGGCTACGCTGCGCTTCTTGCGCCCCGGCTTCGCCGACTCCTCCACGTATTCGTAATTGTCGTTATAATAGGGCTGCTCGGGACTCTTAACGGCGTTGATCGCGTCGATATACTTTGTCGGTTTCTCATCGACGAAATACTTGTACTGGAACCTTGTGCTCGGGTTCCTGCGGAACGTTTCAATATCCCGAAGCATATCGGCAGCGGACTGATACCGCTGCTCGGGGTTTTTCTGCATGGCGCGGAGGGTGATCTCCTCAAGGCCCTCCGGTATTTCCGGATTGATCTCGCGCAGCGGTCTGGGATCGTTCTGAAGCTGCATGATTGCGACCGAAACGGCGTTGTCCGCCTCAAACGGAAGCTGACCCGTCAGCATTTCATACAGCATGACGCCGACCGAATACAGATCGGTTTTTTCATCCGTCAGGTCGCCCCGCGCCTGCTCGGGTGCAATATAATGTACGGAGCCGATCGCGCGGTCAGTCATCGTTCGTGTTTCATTCCGTGAGAAACGCGCGATTCCGAAATCGGTCACCTTGATAGTGCCGTCCTGCAGCAGCATAATGTTCTGCGGCTTGATATCCCGGTGAACGATACCCTTCTCATGGGCATGCTGAAGCGCGCGAAGAATTTGTACGGTGAAATGAATGGCTTCCTTCCATTTGATCTGCTTCTGCTGATCAAGATATTCCTTCAGCGTAATTCCGTCGATATATTCCTCGACGATATATTGGATACGGTCCCCGAAGCTCACATCGAAAACCTTGACGATATTCGGATGCGAAAGCACGGCGATCGCCTTGGATTCGTTTTTAAAACGGCGGATAAAATCGGCGTTGCCTAAAAATTCATCCTTCAGAATTTTAATTGCCACCGTACGGTCGTCAATGGTGTCATGGGCGCGGTAAACCACCGCCATGCCGCCGACCCCTACGATTTCGTGGATTTCATATCGGCCGTCAAGCCGTTTGCCGGTATATTTATCCATTATATCAACTCCTTCGGGCTCAGGAAACGATGACGGCAACGGTGATATTATCACTGCCGCCGGCGTCCCTGGCAAGCTGCACCAAGCGATCGGCAAAGTCCTGTGCGCTCAGTTCCCCCGCAAGCGCAAAAATCTGTTCTTCATCCAGATAATTCGTCAGTCCGTCCGTACAGATCAGGAGAAGGTCGCGGGGAGCAAAGGAAACCTCTCGGTAATCCACGCGGATAGAGGATTCCACCCCGAGTGCGCGGGTAATAATGTTCTTTTGAGGATGTTTTCGCGCTTCCTGCGCCGTCAGATCTCCTTTTTCCACCATTTCCTGAACCATGGAATGGTCTGTGGTAAGCTGACGGATTCCATCCGGTGAAATCAGGTAAGCACGGCTGTCCCCTGCATGGGCGATATGGGCCGTCGCATCCGCGACCACGGCGGTTACCACCGTAGTACCCATTCCGTTCAGCGCGTCGTCGCTTCCGGCCCGGTCGTGAACCTCACGATTTGCGTATGCGATGGCGTCGATAATCAGCCGCTGCGTTTCCTCATCCGTCATGCCGGGGCGGTAATCCGAACGAATGCGTTCTGAGATTTTTTCCACAGCGATACCGCTTGCGACATTGCCGCCCTTCGCGCCGCCCATACCGTCGCACACGACGGCCCAGCCGACCTCGCCGTCCTGAAGGAGGCCCACATTGCAGGCATCCTCGTTTGATTTTCTGATAAGGCCAATATCACTCTTGCTGAACACCTTCAACATTGGCCACCTCCTCTTTATATCTGCGCCGCAGCTGACCGCAGGAAGCATCGATGTCGGAGCCCAGGGTTCTGCGCACCGTTACGGGTATTCCCACTTTTGAAAGGATCCGGCTGAAGTTCTCCATTCTCTCCCGTTTGCTTTTCCGGTAGGGGGAATCCCCAACGGGGTTGACCGGGATGAGATTCACGTGGCACAGCATGCCCTTCAGTCTGGCGGAAAGCTCGCGGGCACATTCCTCGCTGTCGTTCACGCCGTCCACCATAGCATACTCAAAGGAAATGCGGCGGCCCGTCCGGTCCGTATAATCGCGGCAGGCCTGGAGCAGCCGTTCCAGATTCCAGTGCCGGTTCACCGGCATCATCTCCGACCGGATCCGGTCGTTCGGCGCATGAAGGGAAACCGACAGCGTAAGCTGAAGCTTCTTTTCTGCAAGCTCGTATATGCGGTCAACAAGCCCGCAGGTGGAAAGCGAAATATGCCGCATTCCGAGGTTCATGCCCTCCTCCGAAGAAACCAGTTCCAAAAAGCGGAGGACATTGTCGTAATTATCCAGAGGCTCTCCCATTCCCATCAGCACTACGTGAGAAATCCGCTCCCCGGAATCGAGCTGCGCAGCCTGAATCTGAGCAAGCATTTCAGAAGCCGTCAGATTCCGGAAATAACCGCTTTTTCCGGTGGCACAGAACGAACAGTTCATTCTGCATCCGATCTGAGTGGAAATGCAGATACTGTTGCCGTAATGGTACCGCATCAGCACGCTTTCCACCAGTTCTCCGTCGTTCATGCGAAACAGATATTTAACCGTGCCGTCCGCTTTCGACGAAAATTTCCGTTCCGTTTCGGCGGCGGCTATGTAATAGCGCTGCTTCAGCACACCGCGAAGGTCCTTTGAAAGGTCGGACATCTCATCAAAGGAAACAACGCCCCTGGCCTGCAGCCAACGGTACACCTGCAGAGCACGGAAAGACGGCTGCCCCATAACGGCAAAATCCTCTTTCAGTTCCTGCAATGTCATCGATTTAATATCCATTAGGGTCAACTCAGCCACTTCCCTGTTTTTTTCGGCAAAACGCCGCAAGAAAGAATCCATCCGTGCCGTTTGCGTACGGCATCAGCGTCCATTCGTTTTCCGGTTCCGAGATTGCCCGCACTTCCTGCTCAGGCAGTGAAAGAGCCAGCGGCTCAAAATCCGCATGCTCTGAAAGGAACTTACGCGCCACCCCGGAATTTTCCCGCGGATTCAACGTACAGGTAGAATAAAACAGGGTGCCTCCTTTTTTTACCAATTCGGAGGTTCTACACAGAATAAGGTACTGCAAATCCGGCAAGCTGTCAAGAGCAGGCGCCAATTTATATCGGATTTCGGGTTTCCGGCGCAGAACGCCGAGGCCGGAACAGGGTACGTCGCACAGCACTTTATCAGCGGGTTCCGGGTCTTTCCCCGGCTCCGCGGCGTCCCTCACGGAAGCGGAAACCGATGCAAGGTGCAGCCGTTCGGCACCCTCCCGGATCAGCTTTACCTTCCCCTCGTACTTGTCAAAGGCGGTTACCTTCCCTCTGCCGTTCATGAGCTCGGCGAGGGTAAAGGTCTTGCCGCCCGGAGCTGCGCAGACATCCAGAACACTTTCGCCCTCCTGGGGATTCAGCATCGTGCAGCAGATCTGAGAAGAAAGGTCCTGCACGTGGAAAAGGCCTTCGCCGTAGCAGGAAGAACGGCCGATTTCCCCCGGAGTCTTCAGCCGAAGCGCCCCGGAGGGCCACCCGACGTGCTCCGCGCGGATATTTTCCCCGGAAAGCCTTTCCACTAATTGTTCCTCAGTGACAAGCGTATTATTCACACGGATAAAAACATCGGCCTTTTCCGTGAGACTTTCCAGAAGCCGGACGGCGACGGGCTCCCCGTAGGCCTCCCTCCAAAGGGAAATAAGCCATTCGGGGCAGGAATATTTCACGCTTAAGTACCGGAGCGGCTCCTTCACGGGGTCCGGCTGCGGAAGCTCTCCGAGTTTTCGCAGGAGGTTCCGCAGCACGGCGTTAATAAAGCCGGAAGCGCGCATCTCGCCGTTTTTCTTGGCAAGCTCGACGCATTCGTTTACCGCGGCGGAAGCGGGGATTTTTTCCAGAAACAGGAGCTGGTAAACCCCCATGCGTAGAATTTCCCGTGTTTTTGGGCTCATTTTTTTCATCGGGATCTTGGAAAAGCACCCGATATAATAATCCAGTGTGATCCGGCGCTCAAGCACTCCGTAAAAAAGTGCCGTGGCAAGCGACCGGTCGGATCCGTTCAGCGGCGTGCTTTTCAGGGCGTGATCCAGCACAAGGTTGGAGTAACCCTTATCAAGCTCGACCCGCAGCAGCGCCCGCAGCGCCGCAGATCTTGCGTTTTCCATCAGTCCCTGCCCTGCCGGTTCCCCGCGATCATCAGCAGGCGCAGCAGGGTCATGATCGCGGTAAAGCTGGCGGCCAGGTAAGTCATCGCAGCGGCGGTGAGCACTTTTTTCGCGCCCTCCAGCTCTTCGGGGTAAAGGATGCCGGTCACTTCCAGCGCTTTGACGGCGCGGAGGCTTGCGTTGATCTCTACCGGAAGAGTCGCGAGCTGGAACAGAACCGCGAAGCTGTAAAGGGCGATGCCGCAGTAGACCACAAAGGAATACTGTGTCGGGAGGATCAGGCCGATAATGACAAGGGGAATTGCGAGCCGGGAACCGAAATTCGTAACCGGCACCAGAGCCGTTCTGATTTTGTTGGGGAAATAGCCGTGCGCGTCCTGAATGGCGTGTCCCGCCTCATGGGCGGCAACGCCGACCGCTGCAACGGAAGTCGAGGCGTAAACATCCTGTGAAAGGCTGATCGTGCGGTTTCGGGGATCGAAATTGTCGGTGAGGCTGCCGGAAATCTGCCGCACCGAAACACCCTCGGCGCCTCCGTACTGAGCGACGCTCTGCGCCGCATCAGCGCCGGTAATATTGCGCGCCGTGCGGATCCTCGAATACCGGGAGAAGGCGGACTTCACCTTTGCCTGCGCGATCATGGTTACAATCAGCGCAGGAAGCATGAACAGGAAATATGTATAATCAAAGTAATAAAAGCCCATGGAAGTTCCCTCCGTTCATTTCAGCATCGTTCCGTCGATTGCGGGATGTCCGCGCAGAAAATCCCCGCCGTTCATTCTCTTTCCGTTTTCCGGCTGCACCTCAAGAAGTTCCAGAACAGTTCCTTCCC
>JAEWRF010000070.1 GCA_023460155.1 Bacillota bacterium
CCTACGAGCTGACCGCCGCGAACGCGGAAAACGCCGCGGAAAACGGGGTCCGGTTTTACCGGAACGCGCAGGTGACGAAAATCCGCAGGGGAGAAAACTGCTGGATCGTCGAAAGCCGGGCGGGCACCTTCATGACCCGCGCAGTAATCAACTGTGCCGGGCTTTACTCTGACGTCATCAACAATATGGTTTCGGAGGACAAATTCCACATTCTTCCGCGGCGCGGCGAATACTACATCATTGACAAAAAATACGCCGATACGTTTCATGCCTCCATTTTTCAGCTTCCCACCAAAATGGGAAAAGGAATTCTCGTGACGCCGACGGTGGACGGAACCATGCTGATCGGCCCGACGGCCGAAGACATCGACGATGCCGCGGATACCCGTACCACAGCCGACGGTCTCGCAAAGGCGCTGAAATTCGGTAGCCTCACCTGGGAGGACATCCCCATGCGAGACGTGATCACGACCTTCTCGGGAATCCGTTCGCACTGCGACAAAGATGATTTTGTTCTTGGAGAAGCGCCGGACGCGCCGATGTTCTTCAACGCGGGCGGGGTGGAATCACCGGGACTTACCTCTTCCCCGGCCATCGGGCAGTACCTTGCCGTTCTTGTAGCAGAAAAGCTTGGGGCAAAGGAAAACCCGGAGTATAATCCGATCCGCAAGGCGATTCCGAAATTCCGGGAAATGAATGCCGCTGAACGCGCGCAGGCAATTGCGGCAAACCCGGATTACGCGAAGATCGTCTGCCGCTGTGAAACCGTTACGGAGGCGGAAATCCGCGAAGCGATCCGGCGCCCGGTGGGCGCACGTACCGTCGATGGGATCAAACGGCGCACCCGCGCCGGAATGGGCCGGTGCCAGGCCGGGTTCTGCACCCCCAGAACCATTCAGATTCTGAGCGAGGAGCTGCACGTTTCCCCGCTGGAGATCACGAAGTTCGGCGGGCAGTCAAAGCTGCTGCAGGATTATCTGTTTGAGGAGGGGGGCCGGAACAATGCGTAATGTTGATTTGATTATCATCGGGGGCGGGCCAGCGGGTCTGGCCGCCGCAATTTCCGCCTATGAGCAGGGCTGCCGCGATCTCCTCATTCTTGAACGGGAAGAAGCCCTCGGCGGCATCCTGAAACAGTGCATTCACAACGGCTTCGGCCTTCACACCTTCCACGAGGAGCTCACCGGGCCGGAGTATGCGCGCCGCTATATTGAGAAGGCGCTCGAATATCAGATTCCCTACCAGTGCGATACGATGGTGCTTGAGGTAACCGCGGACAAGGTGGTCACTGCGGTCAGCCGGGCGAACGGACTGCAGCAGTTTCAGGCGAAGGCGGTTATTCTCGCGATGGGCTGCCGGGAACGCCCGCGCGGTTCGCTGGCTATTCCGGGCTGGCGCTGCTCCGGCATCTACACGGCCGGCACAGCCCAGAAATTCGTCAATCTGGAGGGGATCATGCCGGGCAGCCGCGTGATGATTCTCGGCTCCGGCGACATCGGTCTCATCATGGCGCGCCGCATGACCTTCATGGGAGCGAAGGTGCTGGCCTGCGTTGAGCTGCTGCCGTATTCCTCCGGGCTCAAGCGCAACATCGTCCAGTGTCTGGATGACTACAATATTCCGCTGCTTTTAAACCACACGGTCGTCGACATTGCGGGAAAGGAACGCCTCGAAGGCGTGACGGTCGCCGAGGTGGACCCGAAGACCCGCAAACCGATCCCGGGAACGGAGCAGAAATATGCGTGCGATACTCTTCTGCTATCGGTCGGGCTGATCCCGGAGAACGAGCTCAGCCGCATGGCCGGGGTTGAAATCTCACCCGCAACCAGCGGCGCGGTGGTCGACGAGAATCTGGAAACCTCCGTTCCCGGTATTTTCTCCTGCGGCAATGTTCTCCATGTTCACGACCTGGTGGACTATGTTTCGGAGGAAGCGGAAAAGGCCGGAGCCAATGCTTGGCGCCTGATCCGTGACGGTGCCGCCAAGGCGGAAAAAGCGATTCCCGTCATCAGCGGCTTCGGTGTCGGCGGGGCGGTTCCGCAGCAGCTTCATCCGGGAAATTCGAATGAACCGGTCACCATCATGTTCCGTCCGCGGGATGTTTTCAAAAACGCAAAAGTCCGAGTCATGGCGGGGGAGAAGCAGCTGTTCTCCCGCACAAGCCGGATCCTGACGCCCGGCGAGATGGTCAACCTGAAGCTGCAGCCGGAGGTCCTCCGCGAAATCGGGGATGCCGCCAGTCTTAAGGTAGAAGTGGAGGTCTCCTGATATGACGAAAGAAATCACCTGTATCGGCTGCCCGATGGGCTGCCGCATTACTGCCGAAGTGGAAAACGGGCAGATCCTCTCTCTTGAAGGGTACACCTGCAACGTGGGAAAGAAATACGCGCAGGAGGAGCTTACCGTCCCCAAACGGATGGTGACCGCACTGATGCGCGTGCGCGGCTCCGGACGGCCGCTGCCGGTTAAAACCTCCGTTCCGATCGAGAAGAGCAAAATATTCGACTGCATTGCGGAGATCCGCCAGTGCGCGGTGACCCTGCCGGTACATTCCGGCGAAGTGGTGCTCCGGCACGTCTGCGGCACCGACGTCGATATTATCGCAACCAAAGAATTGTTTTGATGAAACGACCCGCCGGAGCTCTGTCCTCAGCTCCGGCGGGTCGTTTTTCTGCGCTTTTTAAGTGGAATGCTTTATGGTAAGCTTCTTTTCCGTTCCGTTCCGCAGTCTGCGGATATTTTCCCGGTGCTTGAACACCAGAATGAAAGCAATCACCACGGCGAATGCCGTCGTAATCCATACGTAAGAGACCGGAAGAGGCCCGTACCCGGAGCTCCCTCCGGCATAATCCGCAAAGTAGGTCAGGAGTAAGTTGGCAATCGGGAAAGAGATCGAGCCGAGAATCGAAGAAATGGAGACAATTCTCGTAAACGCGAACACAATGCAGAAAATACCGATTCCAATGAGGAAAACACGCCAATCGACCATCGCAAGTATAGCGGCGGTCGCTGAAATGCCTTTGCCTCCCTTAAACTGAAAATACAGCGGGTAAATATGGCCGAGCACACAGAAGAGGCCCGCCAGGAAAGCGCCGTACTGCTGAAGATAGGGGGGGAGCCCGGTCTGCGCACACAGAGTACCGAAAATTTCACGCCCTGCGAAAACGGAAACCGCACCTTTGGAAAAATCGCACAGCAGGGTGAGAATTCCCGCTTTTACTCCTACGGAACGCAGGACGTTCGTGGTTCCCGCATTGCCGCTTCCCAGCGAACGGATGTCCGTGTTATGGTCAAACAATCTGGTGAAGAGGATGGAAAAGCTGATGCTCCCCAGAAGGTAGGAAACGGCCGCCACGGTCAGTACCGATAAGGCAAAAGCAATAAAAACAGAATTCAGCATGATTCGTTCTCCCCTTTTCTTTTTTCGATGTCCGCTTCTTTCTGTTGAGAAAATGTCTAACCCGGTACTTATATTATCACTATAAATGCCGATTGGCAACTGATAGTTTTTGTAGATTTTTTGGGAAAAGAAACCTTGTCCCTTTGAAGCAATTTGGGCCGCGAAACGTGATAACGACTAAATTAGTATTGTATTTTACAGAGTTTACATTTATAATGACGATTTATCAACTCAAGTATTGTCATTTTTAACCAAATGGTATATAATATAACCATCCTCTGAGAAATAGGGCAATGGTGTCGTTAAAAAGCAAAGTGCGTGCTTTTTAACGACATTTCTCTCTCTGTAATTGCTGTTTGTTTTGAATTTCAGACACATAAAACACCTCCGCTCCGGTTATTCGAAGCGGAGGTGTTTTATTGCAGGATAAACTCCCAGGCGGAGGGAACTATTTATTTCATGTGGAAAAAATGATACAATATCTTAGAGGTGTGCGGAGCTATGAGAATCGGAACACTGAAGATCCGGCTGTATGCGCCCTGGGTGCATTCCCTTAAGGAAAAGCGGATGGTGGTCAAAAGTTTGCTCGCAAAGCTCACGAATCGGTTTAACGTCTCGGCCGCCGAGGTGGAGGAACAGGATGTTCTCCAGACGGCGGTGATCGGGGTCGCATGCGTTGCCGATTCTTCCGCTTTCCTTGACAGTGTGCTGGACAAACTGATGGATTATATCGAAAGCAATACGGAGGCACAGGTTGTATCGGTGGAGAGAGAAATCCTCTGACCGCGGAATACGGGACGGCGTACGGAAGAACGGAAGGGAAAAAACATGCAGATCAGCAGGCTGCTGGAAATTGTGTACCTTTTGCTGGAACGCGGGAGCGTGACCGCTTCGGAGCTCGCCGAACGCTTTGAGGTATCGGTCCGTACCGTCTACCGGGATATGGATGCCCTCGGCGAGGCCGGTATTCCGGTCTGCGCGGAACGCGGCAGGCAGGGCGGTTTCCACCTGATGGAGAACTTTTCGCTGGACCGTTCTCTCCTTTCGAAGCGCGAGCAGGATGAGATCCTGTTTGCCCTGCAGACCCTGAACGCAACCAGCGCCGCGGAGTGCGGGCAGCTTCTTTCCCGTCTGAGCGGCCTGTTCCGCCGTGACTGCACCGACTGGATCGAAGTGGATTTTTCCGACTGGGGGAACGAAAAAGAGCAGCGGGAGCGGTTTGAGCAGGTGAAATCGGCGATTCTGGAGCGCCGGGTGATCCGCTTTACCTATTACGGCTCGGACGGAGAAAAGAGCGAACGGGAAGCCGAGCCGCTCCGGCTGCTGTTTAAGGGAAGCTGGTATCTGCAGGCCTTCTGCCTGACCCGGCAGGATTTTCGCACCTTCCGGCTCAGCCGGATGGAGCATGTCAGCGTGACGTCGGATGCCTTTGAAAAACGTGCGCTGGGCCCGCCTCCGGTTGAAATGGCGGCCTCCGACGCGCCCGTTTTGGAGCTGCTGCTGCGCTTTTCCCCGCGGGCGGCTTTCCGGGTGTACGACGAATTTCCGCCCGACCGTGTGGAAAAGCAGGAGGACGGCGGCTTTCTGGTACGCGCCTCGTTTCCGGAGGGTGGCTGGGTGTATGGGTATCTGCTGTCATTCGGGGAGGATGCGGAGGTTCTTGCCCCCGAACGCATGAGGCGGATTCTTCTGGAAAAGGCGGAACGGATACGGAAAATTTATCAGTCTCCTGTAAATATGACATGACCCTGTCAGGTTAGACCCTCTATACTGGGAACAGTTCAAAACGAAAAAACGAGAGGGTGCAAGAAGCATGGAGTTACAACTGAAATATCTTCCGGAATTTACGGTGGCCGGAGTACTCGGCGAGGGCAAAGCGGAGGAAGGGCCAAAATGGGTTCTGCCGCTGTGGGAAAAATCAAACCGGGAGGCCGGAGCCATGAAAACCGGCGGCGTTTGGGGAATCATGGGACATCCCGACCGGTATCTGGGCCGCTGGGAGGAGCGGGGGCTTTATCTTGCGGGCAGGGAAATCGATGAGGAAACACCTGTGCCTGAGGGCTGGACCCGGTGGAAGGTTCCCGCCCAGACCTACCTTGTCGCGGATTGTTCCCTGACCGGCTACGGGGAAATCTTCGGCTGGGTACTGAACGTTTATCTTCCCGCTCACGGGCTGGAAATGATCGGCGCCGCCCATGAGCACTATCCGGACCCCGCAAATCCGGAGCATGTGGAGCTCTGGTTCCCGATTGCCGAGGGATATCTGTTCTGCCAGAGCTGCGGAATGCCGCTCACCGATGTTTCGCAGCTCGCCACTGACGCGCAGGGCGAACCGGAGTATGATTACTGCACCTACTGCCGTCAGAAGGGCGCATTCACGGCGGACTGCACCATGGAACAGATGATCGGGTTCTGCGTCGATCTGGGGGAGAAGTCCGGCATGATTCAGAACCGGGAAGAGGCCTCCCGCCAGATGCAGGCGTGGTTTCCTACGCTGAAGCGCTGGAAACCGGCACAGTGAGGCAGAATACCCTTTCCGTTCCCGCGAAAATGAAATCAGCGGAAAGGCACTCAGCCTTTCCGCCGATTTCTTGCTTCGGGTTACATAATGTGAAGCTCCGTCCACTCGTCTCCGATCTCAAACCCGCATTTTTGAATGCGTCCGCGGATTTGTTCCGGCCCGGTCCCTGTTGTGTCGTAATCAACCGCAACCCTTCCCCGCTCCGCATTCACGCTGACGGAAAAGATGCCGGGCACCGCATCGAGATCCCGCTTGATTTTGGCGCTGTCCTGCTTGCTGTGCAGATCGGGAAGATTGAAATACATGCTCGCCTTTGGCAAAAAGCATCCCTCCTTCTGCCGTTAGTTTGCGGCACATACGGCGGATTTATTACAGAAAATCCGAATATTTCCAATTGAAGCTTCCGATTCTCATGAGATATTTATCATTCATTCATCTGTCTTTCATATGGCTTTCATATCTCGGGGATATTCTTAAATCTGTTTTTAGGAATCAATTTCCAGAATGGGAGCTGAAAATCATGAAAGTAATAAAAAAATTTCTGATCCTCTGCCTTGCGGCAGCCTGTTCCGTTTCGCTGGCTGCCTGTTCGCAGCAGACTTCGGATGCCGGCGCTTCGTCTCAAGCACCGGCGCAGACCGATCAGCAGGGATCCGCGTCGTCCGCCCCCGCGGATCAGGACATCGTATACGGAAAGGTAACGGCCGTGGACGGCTCAAAGATTACGATGGACATCGGCACCCTGAACTTTCAGGGTGGGGGACGGAACGGCGGAGGCAGTTCTCGGCCACAGGGCGGATCCGGCGGGAGCAGACCGGCGGGGAGCGGGCCGGCAGGCAGCCGGCCGTCGGGCGGTCAGCAGGGGCAGAGGGAAAATTTCTCCAATTTGCTGACTTTAACTGGAAAATCAACGACGATTACGGTCAGTGACGCCAGTGTGCTGAAAAAGCAGGAAATGCCTTCCGGCGGCGGGAACCGCACCGGGTCGGGCGCTCCTTCCGGTGGCTCGGCGCCATCCGGCGGAGCGAATCGTCAAAGAGGGACGCAAACTTCCTCCGCTTCCCTTTCGGATGTGAAGACCGGGGACATTTTAAAGGTCACGACCCAGAAGAGCGATGGCAAGCTGGTTTCCGTTCTGATTATGGGGGGACGGGCGAACAGCTGATAAAGCAGATCATAAAGACGAAACAGACTCGCTTTCGGCGGGCCTGTTTCGTCTTTTCTTATGCGGACAGGTTGCCCGGCTTGCCCGCTTGTGGTAGGATAAAAATAAATAGAGAGCCTGCCATGAAGGAGGAATCGCATTTGAGCCAGCTTGAATTCCGGGATGCTGTGTACCGCAGCGGCGGCAAAACCATTTTGGACGGGCTGAATGTTTCCGTGGAAGAGGGGGATTTTGTTTCGATCGTCGGCCCCTCCGGAAGCGGAAAAAGTACGTTTTTAAAGCTCTGCTGTCATCTGATCAGCCCGACGGAGGGGGATATTCTTTGGAACGGGAAAAGTTTTCAACAGTACAGCCCGACGGAGTTGAGAAAGCGGATCGGTTATTGCTTTCAGACACCGGTCCTTTTCGGAGATTCGGTTGAGAGCAATATGAGTTTCCCTTATTCCATCCGGAAACAGGCGATGGATCGGGAAAGAGTCGAAAAACTGTTTTCCTGCTTCCAAATGAGCACGGACTATTTACAGAGGGAGATCCGGAACCTTTCAGGAGGGGAAAAACAGCGGATTGCATTGATTCGCACGCTGCTGTTTCAGCCGGAGGTGCTGCTGCTTGACGAGGTGACTTCCGCCCTTGATACGGAAAATACGAAAATCGTGGAAGAAGCGGTCGAAACGCTCAACCGGGAGGGAATCACCGTACTGTGGGTAACCCATAATCCCGAACAAAGCCGCAGAGTAGCTAAGCATTTGCTTACTATGGAAAACGGTCAAATTAAATCCTGGGAGGCGGTCTGATGAATAACGCCAATGTCAGCGTGGGTTCCTTGCTGATCGCATCTTCGCTTGTTTGCGTATCCCTGCTGTTTTCCTATTTCCAGAAGCTGAAGCTGGAGAAGGAAACGATCATCAGCGTGATCCGGGCGGTGGTGCAGCTGGTTGCCGTCGGCTATGTACTGGAATATCTGTTTGGCCTCAACAACCCGATCTTTACGACGCTTATTCTGCTCTTTATGACCTTCAATGCTGCCTACAACGCCGCCAAACGGGGAAAGGAAATCCGCGGCGGCCTCTGGATTTCCTTCGTTTCCATTGCGGTGGGGGCGGGGGCTACGCTGGGAATTCTGGTTCTCTCCGGTGCCATTCAGTTCAAACCGAATCAGGTGGTTCCGGTGGGCGGAATGATTATCAGCAATGCCATGGTTGCGCTGGGGCTTTGCTACCGGCAGCTCGGCGCCGATTTTAAAAGCCGCAGGGATGAGGTGGAAACCCGTCTGGCTCTCGGAGCGGATATTCTGCCTTCCTCCATTGAAATTATCCGGGACTCCATCCGAACGGGGATGCTTCCGACCATTGATTCCGCGAAAACGCTCGGCATTGTGTCGCTGCCCGGCATGATGACAGGCCTGATTCTGGCGGGAACGTCTCCTGTTTCCGCCATTCGCTATCAGATTATGGTAACTTTCATGCTGCTTTCCACCACCGCGATATCTTCGTTTCTGGCCTGCTACCTCAGCTACCGCGGCTTTTTCAACAGTCGGAAGCAACTGCTCTGATCCACCGCAGCACGCTTTTCCATCAAAAAACACGCCCCCGGACTGCTGAAACGCATCCGGGGGCCATTATTTGTCTGATTCAGCTTATTGTGCGGCTTCTACGGCGTCGTAAAGCTCTTTGGAAATCTGCTGAATGGCGGTTTCAAAGCGGGGAACGTCCACTTCGTTGGAGCAGAAGCACGCGATGAACGGGTGCTTGGCGTAGACAATGCCGACATCGTGCGTGATTCCGTCGTCTTCTCCGGTTTTGTGGGCGATCTTGACCCCGAGCCCGTGAAGGTAAAAAGGCATCTTTCCGTTCAGCCGCTGATTTTTCAGGATTTCCAGCATCTTTTCGGAAGCCTTGGGGGAAACGAGAGTCCCCGTGTACATCCGCTCCAGCAGGGCGGCGATCTCCGACGGGCTGATGTAGTTTTCCAATCCCTTCGCCGCGGCTTCCGAATCAAACAGAAGGCGGTTGACCGTCGTTTCTTTCAGGCCGAGCGCGCGCATGCGCGAATTTACCGCGTCCATGCCGAATCGTTTCAGGAGCATATTTGTCGCCGAGTTGTCGCTCAGAATGATCATCAGGGTGTACAGGTCCTCCAACGTGACCTCAAGGCCGGTGTGAAGGTAATTCAGCGCCCCGCAGGACGGGAGCTTATCCTCCTGCCGGACGACGACGGTTTCGTTCGGGTCGAGATCTCCCGCCTCCATGCGGGTGAACGCTTCCACCAGAATCGGGATTTTTATCACGCTCGCGGCCATCAGCGGGCCATTTTCGTTCAGGCCCCAGCTTTCCCCGGTGACCAGATCTTTATAGTAAAAACCGATTTTCCCCGGGATTGCTTTTAGTTCCGCAAGAACTTTCTCTTTGATGCTTTCCACGTTAAAATCTCCTGTCCTGTATTTTGAGGGGGATGGGCTTTTAGGAAACGGCTTCCGTATAGCGCTTCCGCGTGCGCATCGCCTTTTCGTAAACCGTGGTATGGGCGAGATTTTCAACCGCGTCGTCCAGTTTGACAAAGGCGTCAAGGTTTCCGTATTTCCGCTGCAGCGCGGTCTTGATCAGGTGATCTGCCAGCGCGGGGTTTTTGGGCAGGAGACTGCCGTGCCCGTAGGAGCCGATTGTGTTTTTATACTGGACTCCTTCCGTGTGGTCGTCGCCGTTGTTGCCGAAGCCCCGCAGCACACGGCCGAACGGCTTGACCCCCGGCCCGAGCACTGTTTTTGCGCTGTGATTCTCGAAGGCGACCAGAGTGCCGTCGGAGGTTTCCGTTTTGAGAAAATCCGACTCAATGACAAGGTCGCCGATCATGCGGCGGTCTCCGCCAAAGGAGGCGAGATCCAATACGCCGAGAAATTTCAGCTCCTGCCCTGCGGCCGTCCGATAGAAATTCCCCAGGAGCTGGTATCCCCCGCAGATCGCGAGCAGAACGCCGCCGTTTTCAATATAACTGCGTACCTCCGCGCCCTTCTGGTCCACAAAATCCGGTTGAAGAATACCCTGTTCGTAATCCTGCCCGCCGCCGATGAAAACCACGTCGTACTTTCCAGCATCGAACGGGTCGCCCATGCTGACCGCGGAAACATTCGCGCGGATTCCCATCCATTCGCAGCGCTTCCGGATGGCGATAACATTTCCCCGGTCGCCGTACAGGTTGAGCAGGTCGGGGTATAAGTGGCAAATATTCAATTCGCACATCATTGCCAGATCTCCTTCAGGTCAAACTTCTTTTTCAGGGAGGCACGCGACTCCATCATGGCGGTGTAGGTAGCCGCGAGGTACAGGGTGCCTCCGGCGGGAAGCTCCGCAAGGCCTTCGCGGATCAGCTCTTCAAAGTCCTTCTGGAGCCGGACTTTTTCGAGCGGAAAACCGGCGTATTTCAGCCGAAGCGCCATATCCTCGCCGCGTACACCGGAGGCGTAAAGACGTTCAATCTTCTCCTCTGCACCGCTCAGCTGCTCAAAATCCACGTCCCACAGCCAGGAAATATCCGTTCCGTCCTGATACTTGTCGTTGATCAGGAAGGCGGCACTGAAGGTTCCGTCCGTGTCGAGCAGGTAGCGGAGAATCTGGTTGAATCCGACGGGGTTTTTGACCAGCATCATAAGAATGCGTTTGTCGCCCGGAACGCTGATGGATTCCATCCTGCCGAAGCAGCTTTCCATGTTCGCGAGAACCTTTGCGGTCACGTCGAACGGGAACCCGAGCGTCTGGCAGCAGGCCGCCGCGGCAAGGGCGTTGTAGCCGTTGAACATTCCGGGGAGATCCACCCGCACTTCATGCGTTTCCCCGGCAATGTCGAACACGAAATCGGAATGATCCTGCCGGACGTCCTCGACCTTCGTGCACTTGAACGCGGGCTCCGGCCGGTGGAACCCGCATTCGGTGCAGCGGAAACCGCCCAGATGTCCGAGCACGCGGTAGGAATATTCGTATTTCCCGTGGCAGAACAGGCAGTAGGAATTGGTGGAAATGTTGTTTTCCGCCGACGCGGGGGCCGCGCTCGGCTCAAACCCGAAATAGACCGATTCCCGTTCGGCGCGCACCCCGAGCGAGGCGCAGAGGGAGTCGTCCGCGTTCAGAATCAGTTTTACCCCGGGAACCTTACGGACCCCGGCCAGAATCGCGTCCGCTACGGAGTAAACCTCTCCGTAACGGTCCAGCTGATCCCGGAAAAAATTGGTCACGATCAGCGCTTCAGGCTGAACGGAGGAACAGAAGCGCTGCACGGTAGCCTCGTCCACTTCCAGGACCGCCCATTTGTAAGGGCTGTTTCCCTTAAGATCCACATGTTCCGCAAAAGCGGTGGCGATGCCCATGATCATGTTTGCACCGCTGCGGTTTGTGATATGGGGAATTCCATTTGCCTCCAGAATGCGGGATATCATTCCGGTCGTCGTCGTTTTCCCGTTTGTACCGGTAACCGCGATCACGCGGAAGCCGGTGGAAAGCTTCAGCAGCATTTTCGGGTCCACCCGGAGCGCCATCATCCCGGGCAGGCTGGTGCCGGAGGTGCCCGTGTGCTTGCAGATCCACTGCACCGTTTTTGCCATCAAAATGGCCGCTTTGCATCTTAAATCGATTCCCATGTTTTGCCGGGCAGTTTTTGCCCGCTCCTTCCAAGCCGGTACGGCAGCACGCGTCCGCCGAAAAATTAATGCAGTCTTATTATATTCTCATACACTTTCTTTTTCAACGCTATTTCAGAACCTGTATTCACAATTCGCCGCCGCTTCCGTATCCCCATTTGCCAATGCAGGTTCAGATTTTTATTTTTGAAATAGTATTGACAAATCCGGGCGGCCCTTCTATACTGAAACCACAATAAAAATACGATGAAACCTGTGAGTAAGAAAAGTACGCATAGCGGTCGTTTTCAGGGAGCTGCAGAGAGTGTGACTGCGGCAATGGATGCTTTGCCGAATGGTCTTACGAGGGCAGCGCAAAAGGCTTCGCCGAGTAGCGTTTGACGGGATCTCCGCCCGTTAGCAAGGGAGCGCATATAGTTGTATGCGGTTTTGAGCGGGCGATTTTTTAGCCAAACAGGGTGGTACCGCAGGAGTATTAAGCTTCTGTCCCAGTGATGAACTGGGGCAGGGGCTTTTTTGTTTCTGCTTTCGTCAGGTGTTTTTATTGGGCAGACTATCATGAATGATTGAGAGGAGTACTTATCATGAACAAGATTCCTTACCGCACGTATCTTCCCGAAGACAGGATTCCGCGGCAGTGGTATAACCTGCGTGCGGATATGAAGGAGCTGCCCGATCCGATGATCAACCCCGCCACCATGAAGCCCGCGGCGGAGGAGGACCTTTACCCCGTGTTCTGCAAAGAACTGGCGCATCAGGAGATGGACTCCGAAACGCGCTATGTCGACATCCCGGAAGAGGTGCTCAGCATCTACAAAATCTACCGGCCCTCGCCGCTGGTGCGCGCTTATAATCTCGAGAGAGAGCTGAAAACACCCGCAAAAATCTATTACAAGTTCGAGGGGAACAACACTTCCGGCAGCCATAAGCTGAATTCGGCCGTGGCGCAGGCTTACTACGCGAAAAAGGAAGGCCTTACCTCGCTCACCACCGAAACCGGAGCGGGGCAGTGGGGAACGGCGCTTTCCGAAGCGTGCTCCTATTTCGGCATTCCGCTGACCGTGTTCATGGTCAAGGTTTCCAGCCAACAGAAGCCCTACCGCAAGGCGGTTATGCAGACGTTCGGCGCGCAGGTAGTCCCGAGCCCCAGCGATCAGACGAACGCCGGGCGTGCCATCCTTGCCGCCGACCCGGGGACGGGCGGAAGCCTCGGCTGCGCGATTTCGGAGGCGGTTGAGCGCGCCGTTACCACCCCGGGCTGCCGTTACGTGCTCGGCTCGGTGCTCAACCAGGTCCTGCTGCATCAGTCGGTCATCGGACTCGAGAGCAAAGCCGCGATGGAGCTTTACGACGAATACCCGGATATCGTCATTGGCTGCGCGGGCGGCGGCTCCAATCTCGGCGGTCTGATTGCCCCGTTCATGCAGGATAAGCTGACCGGAAAGGCAAATCCGCACTTCATTGCCGTGGAGCCCGCTTCGTGCCCCTCCTTCACGCGCGGAAAATACGCCTATGACTTCTGCGATACCGGAAAAATTACGCCGATGGCAAAGATGTATACCCTCGGCAGCGGCTTCATGCCGTCCCCGAATCACGCGGGCGGACTGCGCTATCACGGCATGTCGCCGATCCTTTCAAAGCTGTATCACGACGGCTATCTGGACGAGGCGCGTTCGGTGGAGCAGACGAAGGTCTTTGAGGCGGCGGTTTTCTTCGCTAAGCACGAAACCATACTTCCGGCTCCGGAATCCGCGCACGCCATCCGCGTGGCGATCGACGAGGCAATCCGCTGCCGCGAGAGCGGAGAGGCGAAGACCATTCTGTTCGGCCTCACAGGAACCGGCTATTTCGATATGGCGGCCTACAGCGCCTATCATGACGGAACCATGACGGATTTTATCCCGACCGACGCCGATCTTCAGCCAGGCTTCGACAGCCTGCCGAAGATTCCGGGAATTCAGGAATAATTCATTTACAAAAAGCGGCTCCTCCTTTCGGAGGGGCCGCTTTTTGTATCCTCAAATCATACGTCGGACCTGTGGCTCGGTTATTCGGCACCGGCCGGGCGGGAGGCTGCTTTCCTGCCGATCCGCTCCGTGCAAACCGTGAGAAGAACGAGAAACAGAAGCAGGTACGGCGGCAGAAGGGAAACTCCCGCATGACCCGCAATCAGGCCGAAAAGTGCCGGCAGAAACATGGAGCCTATGTAGGCCGCCGCCATCTGAAAGCCCATGATGGACTGCGAAATCTCTTTGCCGAAAATCCGCGGCGTTTGGTGGAGCATACCGGGGAAAATCGGTGCGCAGCCGATGCCGATCAGCCACAGGCCGGCCGGCAACTTCCACAGCGGAAGCGGGAGGAGCAGCAGGAGAAGTCCGAACAGAATGCCGGCCTGGCCCGCACGGATCAGCTGGCGGCTGCTCAGCCGGAACGCTGCAAAGCCGCAGACGAATCGCCCCAGGGTGATCCCGAAATAGAAAAAGGAAGTCCAGACGGCTGCCGTCTCGGAGGGTACGCCGTACCGCAGGGTGGCGTAGCTGCCGGCCCACAGACCGGTGGTCGTTTCCACCGCGCAGTAACTGAAAAAGGCAAAGAGTGCGGTTCGGAAATCCGAAAGCCGAATCAGGGAGAAAAACGCGGGGGGCGGAGCTTCGGCGCCCTTTTCCACGGAATTTGCGGTGGTTGGAGCGGCGCGTTTCCAGAGCGGCAGGGAAGTAAGGAGGATCAGAACCAGAACGGTCTGCAGAATGCCGATGCTCCGATAGCCCATTGCCCAGTTGCTGCCGCGCGCCAGCCACAGGGACATGATGAAAGGCCCGGCTGTCGCACCGATTCCCCAGAAGCAGTGCAGAAGGTTCATGTGGACCGCCCGGTAGTGAAGGGCCACAAAATTGTTCAGCGCGGTGTCCACACAGCCGGCCCCAAGTCCGAGCGGGACCGCCAGAACGCACAGTGCTGCAAACGAAAAGGACAAACTGAACCCAATCAGCGCCGCGGCGGTCAGCCCGACGCTGACCACCATCAGGGTGCCGGTCCCGAAACGGCGCACCAGCCGGGAGCTCATCAGGCTGGAAAAAACCGTACTGCACGAAATAATCATGGACAGAACCCCGGCGAGCGAAACCGGAACGCCAAGGGTGATGTGCATGGCCGGCCAGGCCGAGCCCAAAAGGGAATCCGGCAGGCCGAGACTGATAAAGCACAGGTATATGATTACAAGCAGCTGCGTCAGCATGGGCCATCCTCCTCGCTTTTTCGGAAAAGAACGCGGTACAGGTGATCGAGGGCAATGGAGGAAAGGCCGGCTTCAAAATCCGGTTCCAGAGAAGCCGCGGTTTCCAGTTCCACCGCAAAATCGCCGGGAAGCAGCTTACGTGTCTGTTCCCGGATTCCCTCGGCATCCGTTTCTCTTAAAAAATCGCCGTATAAAATCGCCCGTTTCGGCGCCGTGATACAGATTACGGCGGCAAGCAGCCGGGCGGCGGCTTCGGCAAACTTATCCCGGTCGCCGTAGGGAAGATGAATCCAATCCACTCCGACGGGGAGGTGGCCGATTTCCCCCGCGAGGCGGTGCTCTCCGGTATAGATTTTTCCGCCGATTACGAGGCCCATGCCGGGGTTGTAAAGGCGGGGAAAATAGATCGCGGCCACGGCTGCCTGTTCGGTTTGCGCTCCGACGCGCCCGGAATAGCCGAACACGGCGGCGTTCACGTCGTTGACAAACAGCGCGGGAACTTTGTACCGCTCGCGGCAGCGTTTCAAAAAGATTCCGCCGATCAGGCCGCGGTAATCATTTTTTGTTATCACGCCGTCTTCTTCGACGCCCGGAAGCCCCAAAACGAGGATCGCCGCCCGGCCTGCCGCCTGAAAGGCACGGTCCAGCATCGGGTCAAAGCTGTCGCAAAGAATTGTGCCGAAATTCTGTTCCTCCGAATAGACGCATTCCCCAAACAGGTTCAGCACGCGGACTCTTATAAAATTCCGGTTTTCACTTTGGTAACCGAACAGAAGAACGGCGTGGCTGTAGCCGCTTTGATACCGGTATTCTTCGGACGGTCTTCCCCCGTCCGACGGAACCCGATTTCCCGGAGTCACCTCTCCGCTGCCGATCATCTCAGACAGAATGGAACGCACGGTCATGAAGCTGAGTCCGGTCGCCTTTGCAATTTGCGCATTGGTGGCCGAATGCAGGGTAAGCAGCTGCTTTCGGACGCAGTTCCGGTTGATCTCTTTTATTAAAAGTGAGTTTGCCTTTTCCATAAGTCCTCCAAACTAAAACAACTTATAATAAGTATTATAATAAGTATCGGAAGCTTTGTCAACGGTTTCTGTAGCTTAAGAAATCCTTATTTCGACTTTTCAGCCATATTTCCGATCAAACAACAAAGAATCCACAACTTTCCGAGTCCCCGGCATAGAATGGATTGAAAAAGGAGTGACAGCTATGCCAACCGTAACCATGAATCTTCCGGCAACCACCTTTGTTTCCTCCGCGAAACTCAACAGTAACTTTTCGGTTTATCCCCTGGTGTGCGTCGGAACCGATGCAAATCTTAAGAAATGTACCACCCTTATTAACGTCGTGCTTCCCACTTTGCCCAAAAAGGTGGACAGCGCCACGCTTCAGTTTTCCCCCATCATGAAAAGCGGCGAGGCGCCGAGCACGATTGCGGTCAGTCAGCTCGGCTCGGATTTCGATGCTAGTACGGTTACCTACAATACAATGCCTGCCCTGATTTCGACGGAAGCGCAGTTCACCGTTTCTGCTATGGAGCTATATCTCCCCATTCAGGCCGACATTACGGAGATCGTCAATGAGTGGCTGAGCGGCGCCGCCGTCAACCATGGCATTGCTCTGAACAGCTCGGACGGGTCAATCGTTCAGTTCGCTACCAATAATATTGGCCATGAACCGTATTTTCCGATGCTGACGGTGACTTATTCCAATGCCCCGACGAAGCCGGCGGACCGGACGTACGGCTATATCTAAAAGTACCTTAACGAATCAGGCCGCCCGGCCGCAGAGAACTGCAGCCGGGCGGTTTTATGCGCCATTCGACTTTACAGCCGCTGTTCCGATCAAAGAACAGGGAATCCGCAACTTGCCGGGCGTCCGGCATAGAATGACTTGGAAAGAGGAGTGAAAACTATGCCAACCGTAACCTTAAATCTTCCGGATACCACCTTCGTTTCTTCTGCTCAGCCGAGCGCTAACTTTTCGGTTTACCCTCTGATGTACGTGGGAACCGATCCGAGTTATTTCGGGTGTACCAGTCTCATTAACGTTGCGCTCCCCACTCTTCCGAAAAAAGTGGACAGCGCTTTTCTCCAGCTTTCCGTCATTGTGAAAAGCGACGCGGCACCGAGCACGGTTGCGGTCAGTCAGCTCAGCGCAGCTTTCGATGCAAAGACGGTCACCTACAGCAGCATGCCCGCCCTGATTCCGACGGCGACGACATTTAACGTTTCCGCCTCGGATTTGTACACGTCCATTCAGGTCGACGTCACGGACATCGCCAATACGTGGGTGAGCGGTGCCGTCGCCAATAACGGCATCGCCCTGACCAATTCAGACGGAACAATTATCCAGTTCGGCACAAACAACATCGTCTACGTGCCGTATTTCCCGAAGCTGATCATCCGGTATTCCGACACCCCGGTGCCGACGGAACAGCCGTACGGCTATATTTACAACACCGACGGCCAGAGCGTCGATCAGGAAAGGGCAATTCAATTTACCAGCAATGGTCCGATGGAGCAAATGACGCATGATGTGGGCTCCGATTCGATCGCAATCCAAAGTGCCGGGCTTTATGCGGTCTGGTATCGGGTGACGGGCATGGGTGCGAATCAGTTCGCGGTGTTCCAGAACGCGGCGGTTCTTCTAAACAGCACCTACGGAACCAATGAAGAGAACAACACAGGCATGGTGATTGTAAACGCTGCGGCGGGGGACGTCGTCACGCTGCGAAACCATACGAGCAGCGGCTCCGTGACACTCAACAGCACGGCTGGAGGAGTAGCGTTCGGCGTGAGCGCTTCGCTGACCCTCCTGAAAATCGGACCAAACGCGGTGCCCGATCCGCTTCTGACGGCAGTCAATGCCGCTCAGGACACCGCGGCAATGCTTGCCGCAATTCAGAACCCGGCACTCGGCTTGAATCTGAGCGCGTTCAACCAGCTGAGTGTCAATCAGCAGCAATATGTCCTCGGAGCCCTGATTGCCAACCGGCCGACGCTCGGCTACCTCACGATACCGGATGTGCAGGCAATGCTGGACTACTGGGTCGCTTTTGCGCAGACGAACGTGCCGGATCTGAACAATATTTATGTCAAGGCGGGCGCAGCCGGAGGCAACGGCAGCATCGGCCTGCCGTTCGGCACCATTCAGGCGGGCATTGATGCCGTTAACCCGGGCGGTATCGTCCATGTTTTGACTGGTATTTACGGTCTTGCCTCAACTCTTCAGGTGAATAAACCTGATATACAGTTTTCGATTGAGAATTTTGCCCATATCCTCACGTGGAACGAAATCGGCGTAAATATCACAGGAGACGGCGTAAGATTTTCAGGTTTCCTCATATTTGGCTTCGGAATAGGGGGCAGCGTTATCGCGATCAATGCCAATCGTGTAACCGTTTCTACTAATTCCATTGAGGGAATGCATGTCGAATTTAGAACGACAGGTATTTCTGTCAGTCCGGGTCTGACCGGAGTCTCAGTTTTAGGGAACGACATCCACTTCGTATCTACCGGAATGGCCCTTTCGGACGGGCTGCAGAATTCAGCCGTGGAAAATCATATCACACACGCGGATCACGGAATCGATCTTTACGGAGGATATTCTGTTTCCGGAAATTCGTGGGATGCAAATACCTTCGACATTGTGATCTTTTCCGGAGACTATAATGCATATCAGCTGCAGGCAGAGAACAATAATGCAAATGTTAGGGATGACAGGACTACCTGATTCTTCCGTACCATAACAAGTCGCCCAGCCACAATTCTCTGTGGCCGGGCGATTTTATGCGCTATTCGACTTTACGGCCGCTGTTCCGATTAAACAACAAGAAATTCGCAACTTTCCGAGCCCCCGGCATAAAATGAATTGGAAAGAGGAGTGAAAACTATGCCAACCGTAACATTGAATTTACCGGATACCACCTTTGTTTCCTCTGCACAGGCTTCGAATAACTTTTCGTTTTACCCTCTGCTGTATGTCGGCACCGACCCGAGTTTTCAGAGCTGCACCAGTCTCATCAACGTTGCGCTTCCCACCTTGCCGAAGAGAGTGGACAGCGCTTTTCTCCAGCTTTCCGTCATTGTGAAAAGCGGAGCGGCACTGAGTACGGTTGCGGTCAGTCAGCTCGGCGCGGCTTTCGATGCAAAGACGGTCACCTACAGCAGTATGCCCGCCCTGATTTCGACGGCGACGGCATTTAACGTTTCCGCCTCGGATTTGTACACGTCCATTCAGGCCGACATTACGGACATCGTCAACGCATGGCTGAGCGGTGCCGCCGCCAATAACGGCATCGCCCTGACCAATTCAGACGGAACAATCATCCAGTTCGGCACAAACAACATCGTCTACGCGCCGTATTTCCCGAAGCTGATCATCCGTTATTCCGACACCCCGGTGCCGACGGAACAGCCGTACGGCTATATTTACAACATTGACGGCCAGAGTGTCGATCAGGAAAGGGCAATTCTGTTTACCAGCAATGGTCCGATGGAGCAAATGACACATCGTGCGGGCTCCAGCTCTGTCGTAATTCAAAGTGCCGGGCTTTACACGGTTTGGTACCGGGTAACCGGCACGGCCGCAAACCAATTCGCTTTATTCCAGAATAGTGGGGTTATTCTGAGCAGTATCTACGGAACCACTCTCGCGAATAACACCGGCACGGCGATGGTGAACGCTGCTCAAGGCGATCGCATTACTCTGCGCAACCACATGAGCAGCGGCTCCGTGACGCTCGATACCATGGCGGGCGGGAGCGCCCCCGGCGTGAGCGCTTCGCTGATCCTCCTGAAAATCGCCCCGAACGCTGTGCCGGATCCGCTTCTGACGGCAGTCAATGCCGCTCAGGACACCGCGGCAATGCTCGCCGCAATTCAGAACCCGGCGCTCGGCTTGGATCTGAGCGCATTCAATCAACTGACCGCCGATCAGCAGCAGATTACCCTCGACATCCTGCTTCAGAACCGGCCGACGCTCGGTTACCTCACTATTCCGGACGTGCAGATGATGCTGGATTACGGCGTCGACTGGGCGGAAACGCATACGCCGAACCTGAAAAGCATCTATGTCAAGGCGGGTGCAACCGGCGGAAACGGAAGTATTGCCCTGCCGTTCGGCGATATCCAAACGGGCATCGACACCGTTATATCGGACGGAACCGTCCATGTTCTGGCAGGCACCTATCTGATTAACCAAGCGATCCTGGTGGATAAAGCGAACATTCAGGTGGCCGGCGAGGGGAATCCCCAGATTCTGCGGCAGACAACGGCTCCCTGTGTGACCATCTCGGGTTGGAACACAATCGTCAGTGGGCTGACCTTAACGGGTACGGCGGCGTTTAACACGGAATTTATCGACCTTTTAAGCGACAATGTTTCCGTGATGTACAATACGGTGTTCGATCCCGGGCAGAGCTGGACCGACGTTGGAGTGTCCATGGTTGGCAACCGGACTGGAGTGGCCATTACAGGCAACACATTTTATAACCTGATGCGCGGAATTTTCATGAACTCAGACTGCACGGCAAGCTCAATCCGGAACAACCATATCTACAATTGCTCTGTCGAAGGGATTTCCCTAAGGGGTGGGTTTACCGTGACCGGCAACAGTTGGGATCCGGTCGGTTCGAACGTGGAGGACGACATCGGAATCCGCTCCGGAAACTATGTGGTTGCAGATCTCAGCGCGGCCAATAACAATGCGCGCATTATGGATGACAGGAGTTAACAAATTAAACCGGCCGCCTGATTGGGCGGCCGGCAATTTTTGATGCAGCAGTTCAGCATCTCCGCCTCGGACGGAACAATCGTCCAGTTCGGCACGAACAACATCGTGTACGCGCCGTATTTTCCGCAGCTGGTCATCCACTCTTCCGACACCCCGGGCAGCGGGGAATCCCTTTTATCGGGTTACGGAAGAAACGTTACTCCCAGGTTTCCTCGAAAAATCCGGAATCGGAGGCGGGTTCGTTTCCGGCGTACAAATGCGAGGTGTCGCCGAGCGCCTTACAGCGGAAATACGCTTCGCCCGCTTTTCGCTCCTCCGACGCAAGAATCGTAACCGAGGTCGGAGCGACGAAAAAGCCCTGCCAGAGTACAGG
>JAEWRF010000071.1 GCA_023460155.1 Bacillota bacterium
CCGGGGCCTTCTGTTATTTCTTCCGTCTTTTCCAAAACGGTTCGACCTTGAAATCCGGGTCCTTTTTTCGCGCGGCCCTCACGGACCGGCCGTAGGAGATCTGCAGAATCAGCGCAAAGGTCAGCAGCAGGGCGCACAGCGTTCCGCCCTTTCCCGTCGCGGCATTGTAAATCCCCGCGCCGAGGGCCGCAAGCGTAAAAACCCAGGCCATGATATATCCTGATTTGTTGATCTTCAAGACTGATCCTCCCCGACTTTGACGTTTCTATATTTGTTACCGCAGCAGATAATCCAGTGTTCCGACTTCTTTTCCGCCTTTTATGTAGACGCGCGGCACGCGTTTGGAAAGATCGCACACAACCTCATAGTTGATGGTTTCGTTCAGCGCGGCGAGCTCTTCCACCGGCAGGAACGCACCTTCGCTGTGCCCGAAAACCGTCACGGGGTCGCCCGCCTTCACATCCGGAATGCCGGTGACGTCCAGCATGAGCTGATCCATACAGACGCGCCCGAGGATGCGGGCCCGCTTGCCGTGAATCAGGAATTCCGCCTTCTGCGAAAGTCTGCGGGGGAACCCGTCCGCGTAGCCGATCGGCACGGTTGCAACCGTCGTCGGCTTGCCGGCCCGGAAGGTGCGCCCGTAGCTGATGCTCGCCTCGGGCGGGAGCGTTTTGACGAGCGACACCACGCTTTTCAGTTCCATCGCGGGCACGAACGGCGGCTTCTTCACAGTCTCGGAGGAGGGCATCAGCCCGTACAGGATCACGCCGGGGCGCACCATGTCGAGCTGCATCTCCGGGTAATCGAAAATTGCCGCGGAGTTGGCGCAGTGCCGGATTGCAAACGTGATTCCGCGTTCCTTCAGCCGTTCGATCGCGCCCGTCAGGTTGGAAAACTGACGGCGTGTGAATGCGCTGCCGTTTTCCCCTTCGTCCGCCACCGCGAAGTGGGTAAAAATGCCCTCCGCATTGAGACCCGGCAGCCGGCACGCGCGCTCAATGGCGTCGATGGACGGCTCGTCCCTTTCCGGATTCTGATACAGGAAGCCGATGCGGCTCATGCCGGTATCCACTTTAATATGGGCTCGAACGGTCACGCCCGCACGGACGGCCTCTTCGGAAAGCTCCTGCGCGTATTCGGCGGAAAGGACCGCCGTTGCCACGTTGTTTTCGGCCAGCAGTTTTGCCGAATTTGCGGGAGTATAGCCGAGAATCAGAATGGGCTGCTCCTTTACGCCCGCCTTCCGGATCTGCAGAGCTTCTTCCAGGTTGGAAACGGCAAACCAGTCCGCTCCGAGCGAAGCGTATTCCTGCGCCAGACGCTCTGCGCCGTGGCCGTAGCAGTCAGCCTTCACCACGCAGCAGATGCGCGTTCCCGGCTTTACGGCCTCCCGGATTACCTGAAAATTGTGGTCGATTGCGTCAAGGCTGACCTCGGCCCACGTACGCTTTAAATACTGTTCCATTTTTCCGCCAGCTTTTATATAAAATTGTTATTTGAAATACCGGACTCCGGATTCAAAGAGCTTCTGGTCTTTTTCGCCCGGGACGTTCTTATAAAGATCGCCGCCATGACGTTCGGAATGCGCCATCTTGCCGAGGATACGGCCGTCCGGGCTCGTGATGCCCTCCACCGCGCAGAACGACCCGTTCGGGTTCCACTCGATGCTGCCGGAAGGCTCGCCGTCCGGCGTGACGTACTGGGTGGCAACCTGCCCGTTCGCAATCAGCTTCGCAAGGACTTCCTCGCTTGCTACAAACCGGCCCTCGCCGTGGGAAACCGGAATGGTAAAGGTATCCCCCGCGTTTACCAAAGAGAACCACGGCGAAAGGGTTGAGGTCACGCGCGTGTACACCATGCGCGAAACATGGCGGCCCAGTGTGTTAAAGGTCAGAGTGGGCGCGCCCGCGTCCGGCTTTGTGATCTTCCCGTAGGGCACCAGGCCGAGCTTGATGAGCGCCTGAAAACCGTTGCAGATGCCGAGCATCAGGCCGTCCCGCTCGTTCAAAAGCTGCTCGACTGCCTCCGCAATTTTGGGGCTGCGGAAGGTCGTCGCGATGAATTTGCCGGAACCGTCCGGCTCGTCGCCGCCGGAGAATCCGCCCGGCAGCATGATGATCTGGGCGCGTTTGACGGCCGCGGCCATCCGCTCGATGGTCTCCTCGATGTCGTTCGGGGTCAGGTTGCGCACCACAAGAACCTCGGCCTCGGCCCCGGCGCGTTCAAACGCGCGCGCGCTGTCGTATTCGCAGTTGGTCCCGGGGAACACCGGAATAAACACACGCGGCTTCGCGGCTTTGATGGAGGGGCCCTTCTCATTCCGCTTTTCAGAAAGCGGAATCTCCTTAACCGGCTGCTCCGAAGCGCCGATCGGGAAAATCTTCTCGAGCGTGCCGGTCCATGCCTTGACAAGACCGTCCAGGCAGAGGCTCTCCGCACCGAGGAAAACGCGCGGCTCCTGCGCCGTTTCGCCGAGCGTGATAAAGGCAAGGTCGTGCAGGGGAACGCCGTCCGAAAGCTCCGCGACGATGGAGCCGGAGCACGGGGCAAACAGGAACTTATGGTTTAGTACGGCGTCGCTGAAACGGAATCCGATTCCGTTGCCGAAGCACATGCGTGAAATTGCGGCCGCCACGCCGCCTTCCCTGACGACGGAGGCCGAGCGGATCGTTCCGTCCGCAATCAGTTCCGTAACGGAGCGGTAATAGTTCTTCAGAGCGGGCCAGTTCGGCAGCATCGTGTCCGAATTTTCAGGGATCGGCAGCAGCACCACGCGCGAGCCCGCCTGCTTGAATTCGGCGGAAATCACGCTGCTCGCCTTCGTCATCGTAACGGCAAAGCTCACCAGCGTGGGGGGAACGTCGAGCGTTTCAAACGTGCCGCTCATACTGTCTTTGCCGCCGATCGCCGGCAGGCCGAGGCCGAGCTGCGCGG
>JAEWRF010000072.1 GCA_023460155.1 Bacillota bacterium
GAATGCCCGGCGGGGGGATGACCGGCGGAGGCGGGGGAGGCAACCGTTCCGGAGGCGGAGGCAGCCGTTCCGGTGGATTCGGCGGCGGCGGTGGCGGCGGTGGCGGCGGAATGTTCAAGAAACAGACCGTAACCCTCAGCAGCACAGATGTAAATGACATCACGTCTCTGGTGAGCGGCATTTCCGACATTTCCCTCTATATGACCGGCACCAGTTCGGTGAACGGCGGCGACCTGACGGAAGATACGGATTACACGGTCCTTGGGATCGGAGCCGACTACCAGAACATGTGCAACCTTTCCCTGCTGCAGGGCGAACTTCTTACGGATGACGACGACACGAATAAAAACAAGGTAGCCGTAATCGGTTATACATTGGCTCAGGAGATTTTCGGGAGCGCATATTCGGCTTATGGGGAAACGCTTTCCATCGAGGGGAAAACCTATCAGATTGTCGGAGTGCTTTCCAAAATGGGTTCGGTGTCGTCGGGAACCAGCCCGGATGAATCTATTTTTGTTCCCTATTCCACCGCACTTAAATTTATCTATGGGAACAAGGCGGATCCACAGATCATGGCGATCGCATCCGATGTTAAGCAGGTAAAGACAATTATGACGAATATTAAAACGGTCCTGAGCGAAAATCACACGAAGGCGAACTTCACCGTAACGGACGCCGGAAGCACCATGGAAGCAGCCATGTCCAACGCAAACACACTCTCCATGCTTCTTACAGCGGTGGCCTGTATTGTGTTTATTGTCGGCGGCATCGGCATTATGAACGTCATGTTTGTTTCCGTCAAGGAGCGGACGCAGGAAATCGGAATTCTGAAGGCGTTGGGCTGTTCCAAACGCGAGATCCTGCTGGAGTTTCTGATTGAGGCCGTGTTCATCAGTGTGTTCGGCGGGCTGTTGGGTTTGGCGATCGGGTTTTCTATGGTACCGGTGGTTCGGCTGACCGGAATGACGGTGGAGCCGCTCGCGGTGAGCGGCGTCTATTCCATGGTGTTCGCGGTGGTCACCGGCAGTGTATTTGGTTTTTACCCGGCCTGGAAGGCGGCGTCTCTGCTTCCGATTGAAGCGCTGACGCAGGAATAAGGAGGATACTTTCAATGAAATACCGCAGTAAAGTTCTTACAGTCCTGCTGGTCGCCGTGCTCACGGCGGTTCCGCTTGCGGCCTGCTCCCAAAAGGCGGCTTCTGCCTCCGCGGAAGGCACTTCTTCCGGTGGTCGAAATGCCTCCTCCCAGACCCGGATCGTCGGGAAGGTCACTTCGGTGATTGGAAATCAGGTGGTTCTTGCGGTCGGAACGCTGAAAAACGAGGGCGGCTTCGGCGGCCGTTCCGAAAGCGCCGGCAGTTCCGAGGGCAGTTCCAGCCGTGCCGGGCGCTCGGGAAAGTCCGGAGCGTCGTCCCAAACTGAAACGGCTTCTTTGGGGGCGCAGGCTTCCGGAAGCTCCGGTTCCTCTTCGGACAGCATTACCCTGACGGGCGAGACCCAAACCCTGCTGATCCCTGTCGGCCTTACCCTTACCTCCGGAGGAACCACCGCCCGAAGAAGCAGCGGTTCCGCGGGCAGTCAGGCCGGCGGCTCCCCCGGAGAGATGGGCGGGGGAGCGCCCGGCGGCGGTTCGGGGGGTTCCGCAGGCGGAGGTTTTGGCGGCAGTAGCACATCCGGAAGCAAATCCGGATCAACGGGAACCTCCGGCACGAGGAGCGGTTCAACAGGTGGCTCAACAGGGACTTCCACGCTTGGAACCACGCAGCGCAGCAAGGATTTTTCGAGCATAACAAAAGGCATGGTTCTCCAGATCGTGGAGGAAACGCTGAGCGACGGAACGCAGGGCATCACGCAGGTGCGAATCATTTCGCAGTAATCCGGAAGGATCGGTGAGGGACTTTGGAGCAGGTCATTAAAATAGAAAATATCCACAAGTACTACAATCAGGGCGAAAACACGCTGGAAGTGCTCAAGGGGGTCTCCCTCGATGTTGCGGAAGGGGAATATCTCGCGATACTCGGTCCCTCCGGCTCGGGGAAAAGCACGCTGATGAATATAATCGGCTGTATGGATCAGTTTCAGGAGGGCGAGTATTGGCTGACCGGCCAATTTGTCAATAAACTCAACGACAATCAGCTGACCTGTCTGCGCAACCAGCAGATCGGGTTCATCTTTCAGAAGTACCACCTGATCCAGAAATACACGGTGCTGCAGAACACCATGATGCCGCTGTTGATCCGCGGCCTGTCGCGGAAGCAGGCGGAGGAAATTTCGATGGAAAAACTGGAGCTGCTCGGCATGGCGGAGCGGGTGCAGCATAAGCCGAACGAGCTTTCCGGCGGCCAGCAGCAGCGCGTCGCCATCGCGCGGGCATTGGTCGGTTCACCGAAGCTGCTGCTCGCGGACGAACCGACCGGCGCGCTGGACCGCTCGACCGGGAAGGATGTTTTAAAACTTTTCCAGCAGCTTAATGCGATGGGAAACACCATCGTGATGATCACCCACGATTCCCATGTCGCGACCAGCGCTAAACGCATTGTAAAAATTATCGACGGCGAGCTGTTCGAAGGAAATCAGGCCGACGTGATCGAAGCCTGAGCCGTCCACTGAGAGGAGAATTTGAATGAACCGCAATCATTTCGCAAAAAGGCCATCCGTATTTCTTCTTGCCGCCGCCGCGGTTGCCGCGGCCTTCACCGTCTGGGCGGCCGTTCCGGCTTCCGCTTCCACGGAGACGGCCGTGTCGAGC
>JAEWRF010000073.1 GCA_023460155.1 Bacillota bacterium
CCGGACGAAGCTTCGTTTTTTACTTCGCTGACCAACTCCCGGCAGTTTTTGATAAACTCTTCATATTCCCCGTCGACCTGCCTCACAAATTCGGCGATGATTTCCCTTTCGTCCTCATCTTCGGAAAAGCAGAGCTTCCCCAGGGTCGATATTCCCCCCTGAGAGCGGACCTTTTTTCGCAGCGCGCCCAGCCGGACGGAAAGGTCTTCGCTGTCGGGAAGCAGAGCGACGCCCTGCTGAAGAAAAACCGCCCCGAATTCCTTCATCATCCTCCAGACATGGATTCTGCTGTTGGACAGGCTCCCCGGAATTTTATAGGAAAAAACCAGAAACTCTCTCGCCATACGGATCATCCTTACTATAAGAATCTGTTTTGCATTTTACGGATAAGCAACAAATTGATTATAGCATAATTCCGGCGGCTGCGGTAGAGCTTCCCCCGAACGCGCAATCTCTGTCCGGGCAGAAATCCGCACAAGAAACTGCCCGCAGAACAGAAATTTCCGATCCGCGGGCAGTTCCCCTTTAAAATATACTTTCCAAAGTCACTTGCAGTGGTTTCCGCAGCTGCAAACGTGATCATGCTCATGTTCTTCATGATGGCACGCACCGCCCTGGTCGCTGAGGCTTCCCGCAAGATAGGCGTTGACGGCATCGTCAATGCTGCCCGTAATCCCGGAAATCAGCCGGATTCCCGCGGAAGAAAGCATCTGTTTGGCTCCGTCTCCGATGCCGCCGCAGATGACCGTTTCCACTCCCGCGCTTTTCAAAAAGCCCGTCAGAGCCGCATGTCCGTTCTGCCCGACTTCAAGAGAGGTCTCCCCCCGCACTTCGCCGTTTTCCACGGTAACCACCGTGAAGACCGGACATTTCCCAAAATGCTGAAAGACCTGATTACCTTCCGTTGTGATTGCTATTTTCATTCTGATTTTCCTCCATATATTCCTGCATAATTTCTGCCGCGCAGCGGACAAGCTGAACACAGGGACGCTTTCGGTAATATTCCTGCGTTCGTTTCTCAGGGACGGGACTGTCCGAGCCATTCGGCAGGCCGAGCAACTCCCGGCAGACGATGCTCCCGTTTTCCTCTTTGAACCGATTCGCAAGGGTCTGAATGCGCTGGTAATGCTTTGTTTTTGCCATCCCGTCCTTCGGATCACTGTAGCCGTATTTCAGCCCCGCAACCATAAACATGCCCGAAACGGTGCCGCACACCTCGCGCAGCCTTCCCATGCCGCCGCCAAAAGACGAGGAAAGCTTCAGGGCCGTTTCCCGGTCCATCCCGAGTTCGTCCGAAAAAGCCGCCAACACCGACTGGCTGCAGTTGTAGCCCTGCAGGAACAGTTCTTCCGCGATTTTTGCCTTATCTTCCATCCTTTTGTTCGCCTTCTTCCGGCTTTTCGAATCCGCAGCGCCCGCATCTTCCACGGCACCCGCAGGGGTGCTGCGCCACTTCGTAATTACCTCCGCCGATCTCGACCGTTTTGCCGGAGCACAGAGCGTCGGCCGTTTTCCGCCTTGCCTCGTACAGAATCCGCTGAAAGGTTCCCCGGGATACGTTCATGCTGGCGGAGGCCTCGTCCTGCTCCAGCCCTTCAAGGTCACAGAGCCGAATCGCCTCCAGTTCCTCCACCGTGAGCGTCACGATCCCGCCGCACGGCTTCTGCGGCGTAAAAATCCGGTTTTCCGGCACGGAACAGACGCGCCGGCATTTGCATCCTCTCGGCATTTTACACCTCCATAGCTTTTAAAAAAAATATTATGAGCATATGCACAAATTGATTATAGTGTGCATATGCTCATTTGTCAAGACGGTTTTCTCTTATTTCAGAGGGAATTCAGCAGTTTTTAGCGGCTTCGGCGTAGGTTAAGGGGAAATCGGCTTTTAAGACCTGTTCCCTGCACACGGAAAACCCGTTCTGTTCCAGAAACTCGCAATATTCCTTCTCCGTCCATTTATGGTAGGCATGGAAGCCAAACATCTCCATCAGGGCCGCCTTCACTTTCCCGGACCGTTCGTTCTCCGCATGCGTAAAGGTCGGAGCGATCAAAGCGCCGTCATCCTTCAGGACGCGGCGCATATTTTTGAGGGCCAGTTCCGGCTCAGGCATAATGTGGAGCGCGTTCGAGATAATAACGCAGTCGAAGCGTTTGTCCTCATAAGGCAGGTTACAGGCGTCCTGTACGGAAAAGTGAACATTGGGCGGCGTGTCTTTCTTTTCCGCCTCCGCAATCATGTTGGGCGAGAAATCAGTCGCTTCGATCCGGCGGACCCGATCGGCAATTGCGAGGGAAATCAGCCCCGTTCCGGTTGCAAGTTCCAGGACCTCCATGTCCGGCGTTACCCGCGCGCGGATCAGGCGAATCATTTCGCCGTACGCGTTTTGATCCTTTTTCATGAAGCGGTCGTAAATCCCGGAAATACGGTTCCAAAAGCTCCGATTGGTCCGTTCCTTCATTGATAGCACTCCCCTGCCGCAGATTTTATCAACTAATTTGTAAGCATTCGCTAACTCTATTGATCCTACCACTTTTTTACTCCTGCAACAAGGCCATAAACTGCTTCATCGGTTCCGTAAGGTACTTATTTTTGTGATAAATCAGCTTGAACTGCCGTTTAAACGAAATCCCGCGCACACGCCGTTCCAGAAGCAGACCGGCCTTCACCTCGTTTTCGACGGCGCGTTTGGAGATCACGGAGATTCCCAGCCCGGCGGCAACCGCATTTTTGATGGTATCCGCATTGTTGCAGGTCCAGGCGGCTTTCCATGTCAGATTTTCTTCCGCCATTTTATCCTCGAACGTTTTGCGGGTTCCGCTCCCCTTTTCGCGAATAATAAAGCTTACCTGCTCCAATTCCGACGGCTCAACCTCCGGGCATCCAGCAAAGCGGTGATCCGGTGAACAGATCAGAACCAGTTCATCCTCCAGAAACGGGCGGCTGAGAACATCAGGGGAGTTGATTTCCCCCTCCACCAGACCGAGATCGATTTTATCCTGCAGAATCAGATTTTCGATTTTTGCCGTGTTATCCTCCTCCACCTCGACGTCCGCCGCAGGGGCCGATCGGTAAAAACGGGAAACGAGCTCCGGCAAAACGCAGGCTCCCACCGTAACGCTGGCACCGATACGGATCGTTCCGCTTTGGTGCAGGGCCTTCATGTCGTTTTCGATTTCCGTATTCATCCGGAGCATATGCCGGGCATAGCCTAACAGCTTCTGCCCCGCCTCGGTCAGATACAGCTTCCGCGAAAGCCGCTCAAACAGTCGGACTTCATAGTGACTTTCCAGCTCTGCAATCGCCTGACTGACCGCCGACTGTGACATGAAAAGCCGCTCCGCCGCCAAAGTCATATTCATGGTGTCGCACACCGTCACGAATATTTTATAATGTCGAAGTGTCATTTTCGCTCCTATCATAAGTATTTTATTATTATCTTAATTAAATAATAATATTTTACTGATTGATTGTCAAGGCGTATGATTGACGGGTAAGGAGTAGATGAGATGAAAAAAATAGTCAACAAACTGCCCGGCATCGCGCTTGCGGCCGTGATCGCCGTTCCGGCGTGGTACATCGGAAAGCTGGTTCCTGTCGTTGGGAGCCCGGTATTGGGAATTCTGTTCGGTATGATTCTGGCATTCTGGAAAAGGCCGGAGATGCTCAATGAGGGCATCAGCTATACCTCAAAAAAGCTGCTGCAATATTCCATCATCCTGCTGGGGTTCGACATGAACCTGTTCAATGTTTTTAAAACGGGAAAACAGACGCTCGTGTTAATGGCCTTTACCCTGACGGCGTCTTTCCTGACGGCTTATTTCGTGGGAAAACTGCTGAAGCTGGACGGGAACACCAAAACCCTGATCGGGGTCGGTTCCTCCATTTGCGGCGGCTCGGCGATTGCGGCGACGGCTCCGGTCATCCACGCGGATGACGCAGAGGTGGCCCAGTCGATTTCGACCATCTTTCTCTTCAACGTGATTGCCGCGTTTCTGTTTCCGTTTCTTGGGCATGTGCTTGGCATGAGCGACCAGAGCTTCGGCCTGTGGGCCGGAACCGCTGTCAACGATACCTCTTCGGTGGTTGCGGCGGGCTACACGTTCAGCAACGCGGCGGGGAATCTTGCCGTGATTGTGAAGCTGACCCGGACGCTGATGATTGTCCCGGTCACCCTTGTTCTGGCCATCTATACCAGCCATAAAGCAAAGGGAAAAGAGAAGGGCAGCTACAGCCTTGTGAAAATCTTTCCCTGGTTCGTGCTCGGCTTTATTGCCGCGTCGGTGATCAACACATTTGTCGCCCTGCCTGCAGGAATGGGAAGTTTCCTCGCGCAGGCCGGTAAATTCGTAATCGTCATGGCAATGGCCGCAATCGGGCTGAACACCAATCTGGTGAAGCTGGTGAAAAACGGCGGAAAGCCGATCCTGCTCGGAGGAATCTGCTGGGCGGTTCTGGCTGTCACCTCTATCGCCGTTCAGCGTCTGGTTCTTCACGTCTGAAACTAAGTTCCGTACAAAAATCCCGTGGGGGCAGTTTTGAACTGCATCCCACGGGATTTCTTCTTCGCTTTACGAATATATTAGATGAAAAGACTTGTATCAGATTCCTCGGCGCTGGCAAGGAAGGAGGCGACTCCTCCCACCTTCACGCCGTCGATCAGTTCTTCGCGCTTAAGGCCCATGACGTCCATCGACATGGCGCAGGCGGTGATTTCCACGCCGTTTCGCATTGCCTCCTGCATCAGATCTTCGAGCGAACTGATGTTTTTATTCTTCATGACCGAGCGGATCATTTTGGCGCCGATTCCGCCCATGTTCATCTGGGAAAGCTTCAGCCTTGTGGAGCCCCTCGGCATCATGCGGCCGAACATTTTCCCGATCAGATCCTTCGATGCGGAAACCTTTTGCGGCTTCCGGAGAATATTCAGCCCCCAGAAGGTGAAAAACATGTGAACCTTCCGGCCCATGGCCGCAGCGCCGTTTGCGATGATGAACGAGGCGATGGCCTTGTCGAGGTCTCCCGAAAAGACAACCATACTTTTATCGTTTGCCGTCGGGAAGCCGGAGTCGGCTCTTTTTTGAAGCTCCGCTCCCTTTTGAATGGTGACGCTGAATTGCTTTCCGTCAAAGTCCGTGTTCACGAGTTTGTTGCCCGTGCGTTTGCAAAATGCAGCGATATCTCCCGCAAAGGCCGGGTCGGTTGCATGAATTGTGAAAACGTCGCCTTCTTCCGCCCCTTCCATTGCCTTGTGAACCTCCAGAATAGGGCCGGGGCAGCTCAGGCCGCAGGCGTCCACCACGATTTCCTTAGCCTTCCGCTCAGGCGCGCGCTGGGTTTCCGTCTCTACTTCGGTTTTCTGCGGGCTCTGAGCTGTCCCGTTTTTATCATTCTCTACTTCTTTCCACAGGCGATAGCCGCCGCTTAAGTTATAAACATTGGAAAAGCCGTTCTGTGTCAGGATCCGGCTCGCAAGATAACCGCGCAGGCCGATCTGACAGAACACGTTGATCTCTTTCTCCTTCGGCAGCGAGGACATCGTTTCCCGCAGGCTGTCGAGCGGCATATTGACGGCGCCCGGAATGGAGCCACCTTCGAATTCGTCCTTTGTCCGCACATCCAGAAGCACCGATTTTTCGGAGTCAAGCCGCGCGACATCCTCCGGGTAGAACGGCACGGCTTTCCCGTCAAGGATATTTTCCGCCGTGTAGCCGGCCATGTTGACCGGATCCTTCGCCGAGGAGAACGGCGGAGCGTAGCAAAGTTCCAGTTTTGTCAGGTCACGCACCGTCCCGCCGAGGCGGAGAACAGTCGCGATGACGTCGATGCGCTTATCCACGCCGCTGTACCCGACCGCCTGTGCGCCAAGGATTTTCCCGGTCTCCGGGGCAAAAAGCAGCTTCAGGCTCATCGGGAGGCCACCCGGGTAATAGGATGCGTTGGACGGCGAATAGGTAAAGGACTTCCGGTACGGAATGCCGGCCTTCTGGAGCGCCGATTCCGACATTCCGGTCGCCGCAAGGGTGAGATCAAATACTTTAAGGACGGAGGAACCGAGCGAGCCCTCGTATTTTTCGTTCCCGCCGCTGAGATTATCCGCCGCGATGCGTCCCTGTTTATTTGCCGGAGACGCCAGTGGAATAAACGCAGGGGTCCCGCTGACCAGATTGGTCACCTCGACGGCGTCGCCGACCGCGTAGATATCCGGATCGCTGGTTCTTAAATACTCATCGACTGTGATTGCCCCGCGCAGGCCGGTTTTTAGACCCGCGTCCTTCGCCAGCTTCGACTCGGGCGCAACGCCCGCGGCCAGAACGGCGAAATCCGCAGTGAGCGCGGTGCCTGTCGAGAGTTGAAAGGCTAATCCTCCGTTGGTTTCCGTGATGGATTCGACGCCGGTGTTTAATTTTAGATCAACGCCCTTGGAGCGCATGTGGTTGTGCAGCTGCGCGGCCGTGTCGCCGTCGACCGGCGGAATGATATGGCCGCTCAGTTCGACGATGGTAACATGAATACCGAGCTTTTGCAGATTTTCCGCAATTTCAATGCCGATGTAGCCTCCGCCAATCACCACGGCACTCTTCGGCGCGTTTTTGTCGCAGAACTCCTTGATGGCGTAAGTATCCGGAATATTGCGCAGCGTGAAGACTTTTTTTGAGTCAAAACCCGGCAGTGGGAGCCGGAGGGGCTCGGAGCCCGGGGAAAGAAGCAGTTTGTCGTAGCTTTCCTCATAAATTGAGCCGTCCGCAGCCTTTTTCACTTTGACCGTTTTGGCCTTCGGGTCGATAGAAAGCACCTCGCTTCCGGTTCTCACGTCGACACGGAAACGCTCGTAAAAGCTCTGCGGCGTCTGGAGCGTCAGCTTCGATTTCTCGCGGATCACTCCGCCGATATAGTAAGGCAGACCGCAGTTGGCAAAGGAAATGTACTCTCCGCGTTCAAAAAGAATAATCTCCGCATGCTCGTCGTTTCTGCGAAGGCGCGCTGCCGCGGATGCGCCGCCCGCGACTCCGCCGACAATCAATACTTTCATGTTAAATTATCCCCTCTCTGTTTCATAACTCCAGCTCTGAATTCCGCCCATATTGCGGACATTGGTGTAGCCCATCGCGCCAAGCTCCCGGCACGCCCGCGCCGCGCGCATGCCGCTCAGGCAGTAAACGATGATCTCGGCGTCCTTTTCCCGGGCAACTTTTGCAATTCGGGACTTTAACTCAGGGAGCGGCAATGATATACTGTGTGGTATACGGACCTCGCGGTATTCTTCCGGCGTCCGGACATCCAGAAGGATGATCTTCTTTCCGGAGGAAAGGCGTTCCCTGGCCTCACGCGGTGAAATATTGGCGGTTCTGCTTTTCTGAAAAAGAGCTTCAAACATTTTGATCACCTTTTTATTTTCCATATTTTTTTACGATAGGGAGAATCTCTATGGACAGAAATTCCGATTTCGGTTTTCTGGAAGAACATCTTCCTTTTTGGGGCCGTCTTAATCCGGCGGACCGCGATCTCATTTTCAGCACCTGTTCGGCCTCCGTCTATGCGCCCGGGGAAATCATTCTGAGCCGTGACCGGGAATGCAGCGGCCTCGTGCTTGTTAAGAGCGGCCAACTGCGGGCATTTTTTGAGTCAGAGGACGGCAAGGAGATCACGCTTTACCGGCTGCTCTCCGGGGATATCTGCATTCTGACCGCTTCCTGCGTTTTAAAGAACATCACGTTCGAAGTGACGCTGGAAACAGAAAAGAAAAGCGAAGTATTATTTATTCCCGCCGTAACCTGGGGGAAGCTGGCAGGTCGGAACGCCGACGTCAAGGAATTCTCGATGGAGCTGGTCAGCGAGCGGTTCTCCGAGGTCATGTGGGTCATGGAGCAGATGGTTTCGAAAAACATGGGCCAGCGCGTCGCCGCATTCCTGCTGGAGCAGTCTGCGCTGGAAAACTCGGAAACGCTGTTCCTGACGCACGAAACAATCGCAAAAAACCTCGGCACCGCCCGGGAAGTAATCAGCCGTATCCTCAAATATCTGGAAAACGACGGGCTGCTGAAGCTCTCGCGCGGTCAGATTCTGCTGACGAACCGGAAGAAGCTGCGCGAACTCGGCGGCTGAATTCCCGCCCTTGCAGTCACAGTATATCCTGAAAACGGAATTTGCTTCCGTAACATTGTCACAAACAAAAAGAATCTTACAGGTTATACTAAAGCCGTTCCGTATTTCGTTATTTTAAGAAATCCGGAACGGCTTTTTGATAATTAAAATTTACCGTCCGATTTCCCGGGCGGAGCAGAGCGAGGTGGATTCGTGGATTACCTGCTTTCCTTTCTGGAAGGGATTATAACGTTTATTTCCCCGTGCCTTCTGCCCATGCTTCCGGTTTACGTTTCCTATTTTGCGGGGGGCGAAGCGCCGGGCTCAGAAAAGCAAAAGCGGCAGACCGTTCAAAACGCGCTGGGCTTTGTTCTGGGCTTTACCATTGTATTTCTGCTGCTCGGCGCTGCCGCGGGAACATTTGGAAGATTTGTAAAGCAGCACGAAACCGCTTTCAGTGTAATCGGCGGCGCGATTCTCATTCTGTTCGGTCTGAATTTTATGGGCCTTGTGCGAATCGGATTTCTGAACCGAACGTTCCGGCTCCGCACGGAGACAAAATCGCTCCGCTTTTTTTCCTCCGTCCTGTTCGGCTTTGTTTTTTCCATCGGCTGGACCCCGTGCGTGGGCGCGTTCCTCGGCTCCGCGCTGATGCTCGCCGCCAACTCGCAGGAAGCGTTCAAGGGGATCGCCATGCTCCTGCTGTTTTCGCTCGGCCTCGGCATTCCGTTCGTGATTTCGGCGGTGCTGATCGACCGCCTGAAGCAGACGTTTGACGCGATCAAACGGCACTACCGGATTGTGAACCTCATTTCGGGTCTGCTTCTGGTTTCCGTGGGCGTACTGATGATGTTCGGCAGACTGAACGCTTTTCTGGCGCTCTTCACATTCCAATAAGCAGGAGGAACCATTATGAACGCAAAAGCAAAGACAGGCATTTTAGTCGGCGTATTCGCGCTGCTGCTGGTTGTTACCGTCGCCGCCTACCGGACGCTTTCCGCTAAGGTGCAGCCGCAGACGATTGCCTCTTCCTCCTCTCAAGGGGAAAGCGCTTCTTCCGAGCCGTCGTCTTCTAAACCGGCGGCGCCGGACTTTACGGTGCAGGACGCGAGCGGAAAAGACGTTTCCTTTTCCGAATTCAGAGGGAAACCAGTCGTGCTGAATTTCTGGGCGAGCTGGTGCCCGCCGTGCAAGTCGGAAATGCCGGATTACGAGAAAATGTATCAGGAATACAGCAAAAAGGGCATCTCGTTCGTCATGATTAACATGACTGACGGGAGCCGTGAGACGGTCGCCGGAGCGCAGAAGTTTTTGAAAGAAAGCGGCTACACTTTTCCCGCCTATTTCGATGTGAAGCAAAGCGCGGCGGGAGCTTACGGCATCTCGGCGATTCCGGACTCCGTCTTCATCGACAAAAACGGAACGGTTGTCAACGCCTTCACCGGAGTGATCGATGCGGGCACGATGAAGACCAATCTGGAAGCGATACTGAAATAAAAGAGACGGCCCGGGTCTGAAAAAGCAGATCCGGGCCGTCTTTTGAAATGGAAAACAATGCAAAGCTGTGGCAGTGTCTCTTAGTACTGAATTGCCTTGTCGAGCGCCTGACCGAGATCCCAGATGAGGTCTTCGGGGTCCTCGACGCCGATGGAAAGACGGATGGTCTCGGGGCCGAAGCCCGCGGCCTTCTGCTCCTCCGGGGTCA
>JAEWRF010000074.1 GCA_023460155.1 Bacillota bacterium
CAGCAGAAGCGCCGAAACAGCGGCCCATCCTCTTTTCTTCATGATTCCTCCCCCACTTTCCGTCAATCGAATTGCCTTTTCCTAAAGGATACCATGAATTCAAGAAAAAGACAATTCCTGCCGAAGGCTCCGCAAGGAAAACCGGAGAGGAAATAGATGCCATAAAAAAACCGAGCCCCGAACAGGCCCGGCAGAAAAAATTATTCGCCTTCCGAGAGAAACATCTCGCGCAGATATCGCTTTCCGGTTTGGGTCCGGAAGATTTTTTCGAGTGCCGTCCGCGCCTGCTCCGGTTTCAGGCCGTCCTCGTACAGGTTCACGAGGAAATCGGCCTCCACAAGAATCTGATAGTCCGGGCCGTTGATATTCGAATAGGTGTGGTGGTGCCCGATCAGATAGCAGACCCGCTCGGTGAACTCCGCCGGAAGGCCGAAGGGCTTTAAAATCTCCCGTGCGATAGGCGGGCCTTCCAGCTCCTGATAGTTCCCGGCGGAGGAGCCGTATTTCCGTTCGCTTTCATGGATGCCGATGTCGTGCAGGACGGCGGCGGTCTCCAGTACCGAGAGCGGCCCGGCGGCAAGCCCCTCCTCCTCCCCGATCGCCTTCGCGAAGGCGTACACCTTCAGCGCGTGCTGCACCCGCCTCGGGTCGCCCGCGTCATAGCGGATCAGCTCCGTGATGATCCGCGAAACCGGAAATTCCATTCTTACCGCTCCTTATTTTAAGTCCGTATAGAAACTGTACCCGTGCTTCTCAAAGCCGAGGCTTTCGTAGAAGCGGTGCGCGCGCTCCCGCTTTAAACTGCTCGAAAGGGCCGCCTTGTAGCACCCGGCCTCCCGGCAGCGGTTCAGGGCGTCGCGCATCATCTGCCGCCCGATCCCCTGCCCCTGAAGGGTATCGCTGACCACCACGTCCTCAATCAGACCGGAGCGCGCGCCCCGGCGAGCGAGGTTATCCATTATGGCCAGCGCGTAGGTGCCGACAATTGCTCCGCCGAGGACGGCAACATAGACTTTGTAGTCCGGATACGTTTTCATCCGGCGGAAAAGAACAAGGGCCTCCGCTTCGGTCAGCGTATTTCCCCCGTCCATGTCCGGCTGGGCGTACAGCGCGAGCACGGCGGGCAGGTCGGCTTCCTCCGCTTCGCGGAAAGAAAGCGGCTCCGTCATTCCTTAAGGCACAGGCAGAACGGGTGCCCGGCGGGATCGATCATCGTGGTGAAATACTCCCCGCCAAACTGCGCCTTTGCCTTCACGGCTCCGAGTGTCTCTGCCTGCCGGACGGCGGCGGCCACATCCGGAACCTGAAAGTCCAGGTGAATCTGCTTCTGCTGTTTTCCATCCTCCTCGGGCCAGATGGGGGGAACGTAATCCTCTTCCTGCACGAACAGGAACACCGTGCCGTTCCCGCTCCGCAGCGCGGGCATGCCGTACAGCTCAAGCGTTTCCCAGCCGAGAAGCCCCGCGTAGAAAGCGGAAAGCTTTTTCGAGTCCCCGCAGTCAATTGTGATCGTGCCGAGTGAAATTCCGTCGATCATGATAATTCCTCCTTCGCCGGATCCTGTTTTTCTCCATCATAGCGTGAGAGGAAAAGGAAGTCAACGGTACAGATGATTCAAAAGCGGGATAATGTTATAAACCGGTTCCTCGTAGGGGTGAATTTGCCGGATGATGCGCACCGCCTCCGAAATGTATTCTTTTTTGCAGCGGATTTCCATTTTGCATTCCTGGCTGTGAGACAGCCTGCCGACTGCGCCGTCGAAGGGCTGTGCTCCTTCCAGCGGGCGCCAGCATCCGGTGACCCGCGTGACGGAAGCGCAGTGGTCGTATTTCCCGAGCCGGCAGGCGCCGATTTCGTTCAGGGCGTCGCGCATCGGCGCGACAAACTCGCCCGGCAGATAGATTTCGATTTTTACCTCTTCAAATTCCATGGGATCACCTCCCGATCCGCTTCTATTATACGCGCCGCGCGGAAGGGCGGAAAGCCGCTTCGGTAACGGTTCTGTTAAATGCAGGTTAAAAATGCGGCGCTTCCTGTTAGGGGAAGAACAGAATTGCCCGCCGCTCCGAAATAGGGTATAATACGGGGAGAACCAAAACGAACGGATCGGAAAGGAAATCGGAATGGACAAGTACAAGCAGGAATTCATTGAATTTATGGTAAAGTCGGGGGTGCTGATCTTCGGGGATTTTACGACGAAGAGCGGCCGGAAGACCCCCTATTTTGTGAACACCGGAAACTATAAAACCGGCCGTCAGATTGCGAAGCTCGGCGAATACTACGCGGAATGCGTTCACCGGAACGTCCCCGGCAAGATCGACGCTTTGTTCGGACCGGCCTACAAGGGAATCCCGCTCGCGGTGGCGGCGGCGGTCTCTCTTTACAACCGCTTCGGCGAGGACGTGAACTACTGCTTTAACCGCAAAGAGGCCAAGGATCACGGCGAAGGCGGGAGCATCGTCGGCTATAAGCCCCAGGACGGCGACCGCGTCGTCATCATCGAGGATGTGATCACCGCCGGGACCTCGATTCGCGAAACCCTGCCGGTTCTGAAGGCGGCGGCCGACGTCAGTCCCGCGGGCCTGATTATTTCCGTTGACCGCATGGAGCGCGGAGTCGGGAACAAAACCCCGATTGAGGAAATCTACGAGGAGTTCGGCATCGAGACCTACCCCATCGTGACCGTGCGCGAGATTATCGACGCGCTTACTAACCGCGAGGTCGGCGGCAGGGTCTACATCGACGATGCGGTAAAGGCCGCGATGGAAGCGTACCTCGAAAAATACTGCGTGGTGTGAATTTTCAGCAAAAGCGCCGTCCCCGAGCAGCAGCGGGGACGGCGCTTTTCTGTGTCACCAGCGGTCGTAATACGCGAGGCGGCTGAGGTCCCAGCGGCAGATCATGGAACGGCAGGCCAACTGCCGGTAGGAATCCGCCAGCGCGCGGCAGCAGGCCCGCGGGGGCATTCCGTCCGCCATGGCCAGCACGTAGGACCAGACGCAGCGCTTGAAATCATCCGCAATGTTGGAGTCCCAGTAGACCGTGCCGACATAGCCGAGCCACGAGCGGCAGCCCTGACGCACCGCGTATTCGCCCAGCCCGCCGCGCTCGCCGGTCGCGCAGGCGAAGGTGTAAACGTCCAGATTCCGGGTCAGCTCCCCGACGTTCTGCCGGTCGAGCACCGTCGTTTCCCGAAAGCCGTGCTGCCCCGAAAGGCTGTCGGGGTAGCCGTGGTCGAAGACGACGACCAGCCGGGAAATTTTCCGGCTGCCGGACTGCAGCCAGTACCGCACATTTTCGGGCGACGCGTTCGGCCCGCTCAGGTCGGCGGCCGACCAGCCCCTGCGCTCCAGTGCCTCCTTGAGTCCGCAGCCCATCCAGTTGGTGAAGCCCGTCGTCCAGTCCACGCTGTTTCGAATGATGAGGCAGTCTCGCTTTTGTGTCATCGGAACAACCCCAATTTTCAAATTAGGAACCAAATTGATTTATAGTATGAATCCGCGGGGAAAACTGTGACAGGGCCAAAGCATGCCGCACAGGCGTCCGGATTTATGGTATAATAAGATTAAAAAGAACCGGCTGTGCCGGAAGGAGGAAACGAGGATGACGAATAAAACAAGACAGACGCGGGCAATTCTGTTCCGGGCGGCCTTGATACTCGCCGGCGCGGCGCTTTCTTCCGTCGGGCTGGAGCTGTTCCTGATTCCCAACGACATCGTGGACGGCGGCGTGGTCGGCATTTCGATTATGGCGAGCTACCTGACACGCCTGCCGCTGGGAATTTTCACGTTCTGCCTCAACCTGCCCTTTCTGTTTATGGGCTATAAGCAGATCGGCAAGACCTTCGTGCTTTCGACGCTGTTCGCCATCGTCTGCCTGTCGGTCGGGGTTTCGTTGCTCCACCCGATTCCCGGGCTGACGAAAGACATCTTCCTCGCGGCGATCTTCGGCGGCATCATCAACGGGGCGGGCGTCGGAACCATCATCCGCGCCGGCGGCTCGCTCGACGGCACCGAAATGGTGGCGATCATCCTCGATAAAAAGTCCGCCTTTTCCATCGGCGAAATCGTGATGTTCTTCAACGTGTTCATTCTGGGCGCCGCGGGCTTCCTGTACGGCTGGGACCGCGCGATGTATTCGCTCATCGCCTATTTTATCGCCTTCAAGGTGATCGACGTCGTGGTTGAGGGGATCGACGAATCAAAAGCCGCGATGATTGTTTCCGACCGCTACGCGGATATCGCGTCGGCGCTGACCGACCGGCTCGGCCGGGGCGTCACGCTCCTTAAAGGCCAGGGCGGGTATTCCGGGATCGACACCACGGTTGTTTATGTCGTGGTGTCGCGCCTTGAGCTCGCCAAGCTGAAATCCATCGTTCTCGATTTTGACCGCGACGCGCTGATTACAATCGGCAACGTGGAGGTTGCGGGAAAAAAGTACCGGAAGAAAGCAATTCACTGAACGGCAAAGAGCAAAACGCGGCTCAGCCCCTGCGGCTGGGCCGCGTTTTTTTGGCATGCGGGGCAAAATTGATGCAAACCAATAAAAATGTGACCGAAACGAATTTTTTTAAGGAAATATATTGGGTAAATCTAAATAATAATTAAATAATAAAATTCCTCATATAAAATAAGAGAAATAAATCTACGGAAAAATAAGGGGCTTTTGGCAAAAATTTGTAGGAGGAATGGAAATGGCTATTTTCGAAAGAATCGGCGACCTTGTCAAGGCGAACATCAACGACCTGATTGACCGGGCGGAGGATCCGGAAAAGATGGTCAAGCAGATCATCATCGACATGGAGGAGCAGCTCGGTAAAGCGACGCAGGGGCTGGGCTCCGCGATGGCGAGTCAGAACCAGATCAACAAGCAGCTGAGCGACGCGAAAGCACAGTCCGAAAAATGGCAGGAAAAGGCGAAACTGTGCCTTCAGGCCGGGAACGAAGACCTCGCAAAGCAGGCTCTGGCGAACAAAATCAAGCAGGATAATCTGGTGCAGCAGTACTCGACCATGGCCGCTTCCATGGACGCGCAGGTCAGCGAGCTGCATTCGCAGACCGCTGCTTTAAAGGAAAAGCTGGAGGAAGCCCGCTCGAAGCAGAGCATTCTGATTGCCCGCTCCAAAATGGCGGACGCGCGGCAGCAAATGTCCAAGACGCTGGGAGACATGGACAGCAACGGCGCTTTCGCAAAGCTGGGCAAGATGGAGCAGAAGGTTTCGGACAAGGAAGCGAAAGCGGACGCCTACGCGCAGATTTCCGGCGTGGGCGGCTCGGAAAGCGACCCCTTCGCCAAGATGGAGTCGGATCTGGACGTGAACGCCGAGCTGGAGAAGCTCAAACAGAGCATGAGTTCCGGGAACTGAAGGAGGCTGCCGTAAAATGCCGCACACGATGCACATTGTTCTGGCAATTCTCCTGATTGCCGTGGGGCCGGTCTGCATTTTTTATCTCCGCCCGAAAATGAGAAGCCGGGTGACCGAGATGAAATTCATGCAGACCAAAACAATCGCGGATTTAAGGCAGATCTTTTCCCAAATGGGCGAGAGCGGCCTGCAGGAGGGTTACCGGGAATACGCGGAGCTGAAGGGCACCGCGGTCAGCGATCCGCCGGCCGAGACCCCGTTTTCCAATCAGAAGGTCGCTTACTGCGAATCGACGCTCAGTCAGGTGACGGAGGAGCGCGAACGGTATCAGGATAACGACGGGCACTGGCAGGAGCGGGTGGTCCGCCGTGAGAACAGCATCTCCGATGAGAAATCGAGCCAATACCTGCTGTTTCAGGATTCCTCCGGCGCGGAACGGGTGACCCTTGAGATCGACGCCTCGGGCTGCACGCTCGATATTCCCAAGACCTTCGACCGGTTTGAGCCCCGCACGAACCTTTCCGGATACCGGTTCTTCAACAACTTCGGCTTCGGGGATTTCGGCGCCGACACGCTGGGCTTCCGGATGACCGAGAAGACGATCCGGCAGAATCAGCAGCTCTATGTGCTGGGCGAGGCCTTCCTTTCCGGCGACGAAATCCATATCGGCGCCCCGGGAGACCGCAAGAAGCCGTTTATCGTAACGACGAAATCCGAGGACGACATGGTACGATCCACCGAACAGAACGCCACACTCGCTCTGATCGGCGGGATCGCATCGGTCGCCATCGGTGTGCTGATCATTTTCCTGTGAGTTGGGGCTTCAAGCGATTTCCGAAACACGAAAGCACATCGGCACGACCGAAAGATCGTGCTGATGTGCTGCATTTTTTGGAAACAAAGGCCCGGCAGTTGACTTCCGGTGGGATTGTGCTATAATAGTAAAGTTCCATATCCGCCCGTGGCGAAGCTGGATATCGCAGCAGATTCCGATTCTGAAGGCCGGGGGTTCAAATCCCTCCGGGCGGGCCAAAAGAAAAACCCGCATGTTTACTGGTTTTCCAGTATTCATGCGGGTTTTCTCTATGTTTTGTAGTCTGAATCATCGGACTAAATTATGCTAAATTGTACTTAAAAATGGTGGTTTTGATTGTCATGCAACACGAAATGCAACACAGAATAGCGCTTTCAAAGGCAAGCGCAGAGCCAAAATCCAAACATCGGGATCTTAGTATGCAACACAAGATTTGTTAAGGCAGGATTCAAGAACTGCCTCTGTGTTATTCTTGAAAAATTTTCCTTTCGTAGTATAATGTTTTTTCGAAAGGAATGATTGGATGAGAAAGTCTATGCAAAAAATTGTTGGTGTTTTAGCTGCCATTACCATAGCGCTATCCTCCATGCCCGTGGTTGCCGCTCCGGTGTATGCAGCGTCGACCACGTGCCCGGTGCAATACTATTTTCCACGTGCCGGGGAGAGCGCAAAGAGCCCGCTCATATCTGTGATCAACGGCGCTAAAAAGACTCTGGATATTGCGATTTATAGTATCACAGACAGTGACGTAGGCGGCGCCATCGTGAAAGCAAAACAGCGCGGCGTGACAGTCCGGGTAATCTCTGATAAAACGGAGTCAGCCGGAAAGTATCAAAAAGCCGTTCTGGCAAAGCTAAAGGCCGCGAAGATCCCCATCAAGGTAAACAAGCACGCAGGTCTTATGCACTTGAAGGTTACAATTGCCGATAAGGCAACGGTTACAAC
>JAEWRF010000075.1 GCA_023460155.1 Bacillota bacterium
CGTCTGGTTCTGCGTTATGCCGTCCATGGTAATCGAGTTTGTGTAATTGCCGCCTGTGGTGATGTCCGTGGAAAAGTCCAGCTCATATGCGCTGGAAAAATCCGTTCCGGACGGAAACGTGAAGGTAAACAGCCGTGTGGTTGGGTTGTACTTTACAGAATCCGAAAGGATGAGCGGAATCTCCGTTCCCTTGGCCCATTTGCCGTTGGTTCCCCCCCAAGACAGGTGATAAAGCTTCACGCTGTTTGGGTCCAGAATCAGCCCGGATGGCAGCGTATCCTTCAGGCTTACCGCGGTGGATGCCGAAATGCCGAGTGCCGATGCGCTGACCTGGTTTTTGTTAATAATGACAACCCAGTTTGCCTGGTTTGTGTCTTTGTCGTAAGTGCCGGTTTTTTCCACGATGGACTGGTCGATCGACTGGGTACAGGAACTGCTGGGGTCGCTGGACGGGCCGGATGCGAAGTGGAGGGAAGCCGTGTTGCTTTCAGAAAAAAGGGCATTATGTCCGGCAAGAGCAGTATCGGACATGGTCGCCGTGACGGTGATGATCCTCTGGGCCGACTTGACGCCGAGATCGGAAACGCCGAGATCATCCAGGTAGACGGTCAGGGTCTGCCCGACAAGCGTGTAATAAGGCACGGGGCCGGAAGCTCCGTTGATCGCCTTACCTGTATTGCTGCCGTCCGCCAGAGTAACCCCCTGGAAAGTCACATCTCCGGGCAGGGTGTCGGTCACGACGGCGTTTTTCATCAGCATCTGGTTCTGGTTCACGGTAATCGTCCATGTTAAGGTCTTCGTGCTGTAGTTGTAGCCGGCCGCCTCCTTGTCAATCACCGTGCTCTTCACTGCCTGCGAAGCGCTGCTGCTGCCGGAAATACCGTTGCCTGTCGCAAGTGAGGCGGAATTATAAATGGTATTGGGAGAAGAAGGCGTATTGATCCCATAATAATTCGGGTCCTTCACTTCCGTGACGGCGGTCAGCACGACGGGTGCGTCACCATTTTTAAAATCACTGAGATGAACTGTGAAGTGTTGATTATCCGTTTTCTCGAGGTAATACTTGCCCGGGGCCAATTCGGCCTCGCTGCCCACCGGTGAAAGGCTCACCGAGTTCTGTGCCGCGCTGATGGAGGAAAAGCTCTGCCCGCCGCGCGGGTCGATCGTATCCGTTACGGTCGGGCTCGTCATCGCCAACTGGTTCGTGTTCACCGTAATTTTCCATGTGGCGAGGTGTGTCGCCGCGTTGTAGGAAACCCCCGATTTTGAAATCACGGAAGAACCCGGCCCCACGTTGGTTGCCGAAGCGGAGATGGGCTGGTTACCTACCTGCAAAAGCGTCGCCGTGTTTGAAAAGGCGCCGTGGTTCGTGTTGTAGTAGGCAGGGTCAACCGAGGTGTTAAAGGTCAGGTCCTGCTCATCGGTTATGTCGGTGTTCTGAAAATGGATTGTAATCACCTGATTGCCTGCCGTGGCGGGGTCAGAACTGGTGCCGAGGGAATAATAAACGTCTTTTGTGTCGTTCTGATCCAGCGTAGTCGTGACTCCGTTTACCTTGAGCGATATGCCGCCGCTGAGTGACAGATAGGGACTGAGCAGAGTATCGGTGACCGTCGCCGCGCTCGTCCCCGCAGGGATAACCCCGTTGCCGCCCGGATTGACGATGATTCCCCATTGGAAGGACGCGGGCCGCCCGCCCGAATCCAAGGCAGCCGTACTGCCGGCTTTCTTGATCCACGAGCTGACCGTGCTTGCATTTGTTGCGGAAGCCGAGGCGGTCGGAGGATTCGAACCGATTTGAGCAGCGCCGAGCACGGCGGAATTTGTATACTGTACGGCCGTATTCGGAAAGACCGGCTTTTCGTCAGGATGGTTCGCATGGGTGGTATACACGAGCTGCTGGGTTTGGTTGTGCGCCATGTCGCCCAGATGGAAGGTGACCGTGCTGCCGTTCACACGGTACCCCGGAGCGATGTCGCTGTCCTTCAGAATGGTATCGCCAAACTTTGTGACGGCGGAGTCCCAGAACGTCTGGTTGCCGCTGAGCGTATCGGTCACCGTCACGTCGGTCAGCCCGCCGTTGAACCCGTCGTTCCCGGAATTCACCGTGACGATCCAGGTGATGGCGCCGCCGGAATAGTTGCCCGTCTTTTGAATCGTGGGCGCCGTCGCCGGGGCGGTGACCCAAATCGGCAGATTCACCGTAAATGCCCCGATTTGGAACGGGATAACGCCGCCGCTGTCCGAAGCAAGCTGGCTTGCCTGAAAGGTGGAGGAAATATTGAAACAGCCCTGACGGGAAAAGTAATTGTCCGCATTTGAATCAAAAGTCACCGTCAGGACGCCGCTGGTCAGGGACCAGCTGCCGATTGTGACGAGACCGCTGCCGTCGCCCGGGTCGATTTTGATATCCGTAGAGCCGACGTTCTGCGGAGTAAACGCAGCCGGCAGAGACATGGCGTAGCTGTTCCCCGCAACATGGTCGCCGCTGTCGGTGCTGGCTGCGCTGTCGGTGCTGTCAGTGCCGGCGGCGCTCACAATGTCGGCCAGGGCGAAGGTCATGGAAAAAGCGACCTTTGTCCCGTCCCCGATCTGCACGGCGGGGAGGGTGACATTGGCGGAGTCCTTGTCAAAATGAGCCGAATCGGTTACATTATTATGACTGTCCTTTACCGTAAGCGTATAGGACGTGACAAACCGGCTGAAATCCGGGAGCGTATTTCCCGACGCCTGAATCGGGAACAGGGTGAAAAGAATCGACAAAACCGTAGTAATTGATAGGACAATTGAAGTAGCGGAATACAGGACCCTTTTCCGTGCATCCATAGGCTCTCCTCCTGATAGTTGAGCTTTTTCTGAAATTCGTCGACAAAATGAGACAGATTTTTTATAATTAAAAATATGATACTGCGTTTTGTGACTATTATAATGGGTTTTTTTGAAATAATCTTCCTTTTTCATCCAATATTTTCTTATAATTATTGAAAAAAGCGCAGCCATTTTTCGGAAGGCGAAGATCTTTCCCGCGTGAAATTCCATTTGCCGCGCGTCTGTGGTATGATAGCTTTACATTCTGCTAAAAAGAGAAAGAGTCTATGTTTCATAGTAAATCAAAGAATAACAGGCATCGCCTTTCCCGGGTCCTGATCCTCACGGGCGCCCTTGCAGTATCGGCCGTTCTCGTTTTTGAGGCATGCCGCTACCCGTGGGCGACGGTATTCGGGGGCCCGCAGGGGGATTCCGCCCTGCCGGACCCGCCGCCCATCGTGTGGGAAAACGGCGACGGAGCAACTTCCGCTCCCGCTGGCGGGACGTCCTCCTCACCCGCGGCGTCTGCACCCTCTTCGGTTCTTCCGGGGAATGAGGCGTCCCCGGCCGCGCGGCCGGAACGCTACACGGAGCTGGGGGTCATCAAAATTCCGAGACTCGGAGTGTCGCAGCACATTCTTGAGGGAACGCTGGGGCAGCTTCACTACGGGGTCGGCCATGTGACCGGTACGGCGCTCCCCGGCGCAGCCGGGAACTGCGTTCTGGCCGGCCACAACACCACCTCGTTCCGTTACCTCAGCAGGCTTTCCGCAGGAGACTCCGTCATCCTGAAGGAAGGGGGAAAGGAATACACCTATTCCGTGTTCGGCAGCTTCGTTGTGCTGCCCACTGAACTCTCCGTCCTGAAAAGCGTTCCAAAGGAAACCGCGGTTCTGACGCTGATCACCTGCACGCCGTACCTGACCGGAACGCACCGGCTGATCGTACGCGCGCGGCTTTCGAAGGGGAGCGGAGCGCCGGGTTCCTCCTCTCCCTCTCCGGGTTATGAGGCCGCGCCGGGCCTGATTTCTTCGGGTTCGGGTGGAATTGTGCGGACACCCTGAAATATTTCCGGAACCTATTGTCAAAACCGGTAGAATTCGCTATACTATAATAAGTAAGCAGCAAATGAATAAGGAAATAAAACGATACTGGCAAACCTGCCGAAAGGCAGGGACGCAAAGCTATAGGGTCTAAGGTCCTTCGGGACTATGATTGCCTGGCCGCCGAAAGTATTTCATTATTGCAAAATAATGAGTTCTGTTCAGTGGTCTGAACAGAACTTTTTTTATTCCTTTTCATTTCAGATTCATGATCGGATACCCGATTGAAGGGGGAATTTTGAATGAAAAGCAAGCTTCGTCTTCTGACCGCCGTTATGGCCGTTCTCGTTGTTGCGGCCCCCTCTGTGCCCGCCGCTGCCGCCGGCTGGGAAAACGGCATTTCCTCGGTTTCCGTTTCCGCCCCCGCAGCTCCGGCCGCCTCCGCTTCGTTTTATCAGAGCGAAGTGCTGCGGCTCATCAATCAGCAGCGCGCGGGCCAGGGCCTGAAGCCCCTGGCTGAAACAGCCGCCATGGACCGGATTGCTTCCGTCCGTGCCGCGGAAGCGGCCGTCCGGTTCTCCCACGTCAGGCCGAACGGGACCAGCCCCGCGTCCCTGTTTACACAGAATGGGATTACCTTCTCCGCGGCGGGCGAGAATCTGGGCCGCGGCTACGCTTCGCCCGAAAGCCTCGTTGCCGCCTGGATGAACTCCGCGGAACACAGGAGCAATATCCTGAAGGCCCCGTTCCAGTCTACCGGAATCGGAGTTTACACCGCCCCCGACGGAACGGTTACCGTCGCCCAGCTTTTTTGCGCAACCTGAGCACACGAATGGAACACCGCAGAGGATCGGCCTTCGGGCCGGTCCTCTTTTTTGCCCTCGAAATGATCTCCCGCCGAAGGGTGCCGCGCCGACGGAGCAGCAGGATGGACCGAAAGCGAAAAGGCACGAAGCTGCACGGTTCCCCGAGGAACCGGAAAAGAAAAAAAAGTAAACCCGAGGGAAAACTTTACAAATGAAGGAATTGCACAAATTTAATTCTGTTTCTAATGATTACATTGACAAAGCTCAGAAATGATCTATAATATTATCAATAAAGCTCACAATGTTATCAAAATAAATCATACAAATTCAAAATAAGGGAAAGATTGGAAATGCTTCAGGTTGATCGGCAGGAAAAGCTTCTGGAATATCTCAACGCAAACGGAAGAGCCACAGTTGACGAATTGGAACGCTTTCTGAGCGTATCGAAGGCAACCGTACGTCGCGACATTGACGAGCTGGATTCCCGAAAACTGCTCTATAAAACATACGGCGGCGTGATTTCTCTTTACAACACCCTTTCGGGGGAAATCCCGAGCACGGAAAAGAGCAGCCGGTGCATCGAGGAGAAGCGAAGAATCGGCAAGGAAGCCGCCGGTCTGGTGGAAGACGGCGACATCATCATTTTGGATTCCGGCACCACCACCCTTGAAATTGCAAGGAACCTGGGGAACAAAACGGTAACGGTTATTACGAACGACCTGAAAATCGCCACCGAGCTGGCGCGCTTTCCGCGCATCACGCTTTATATGGTAGGCGGATTTGTCGAACACGATGTCAGCGTTACGCTGGGGCATGTTGCGCTTCAGTTTTTGAATACGATCAAGGCGAACAAGACGTTTCTGGGCGTCGACGCAATAAATCCGGAAAAGGGGGTGACGGATCGGGCAATGGCGGACGTGCCCATTAAGCAGGCCATGGCGGCTTCCGGGCGCGAACTGATTATCGTCGCGGATCATACCAAGATCGGTCAGGAACTGTTTGCGGCAGTAGGGCTTTTGGACCGGATTCAGAAGATGGTCACAGGCCAGATTGACGCGGAAATGAAAGCGAAGTTTGAGAAGGTTGGTATTGAAGTCAGGCTGGCCTGAGTTTCTCGGGACATCCTGCCCTCCGGCGGCAGCCTTTGGCAGCCGGATTCAAAAGGAGAAGAAAGTATGAAAGAACAGAATTCATCGGTGTTTGTGCGTAAATCGACGGGTCTGGTTCGGGAAGCGTCTTTTTGGGACGCCGCAATCTTTACGGCGTGCTTTTCCGCACCGGTCGGCACCACGCTTGCCTTTGGCGTTTTCTGGGCATTGGGCGCATTCCCCGGAACCAACATTATTCTGGCAATTCTTCTTGCGGCAGTCTTTGACATTCCAATTCTGGTCATGATGGGCTACATGGCTTCCAGCATGCCGCGCACAGGCGGCGACTACGTCTGGATCAGCCGCATTCTCAACCCGCGCGTCGCCATGGTCAGCAGTGTTGCGGCAACGCTTTCCGCCCTGATCGGCGCGGCCTACTGGGCGCGTATCTGGGGCTCCATGAGCGTCGGGCCGACCTTGGTTATCCTCGGGAACGTTCTCAACATTCCGGCGCTTTCCGACATCGGCAACACGGCGGGCAGCAGCACGGGCACCTTTGTTCTCGGCTTCGTCCTGCTGATTATTCTGGTTGCTGTACTCAGCTCCGGAACGAAAAAAATGTTTAAAATCCAGAATATCTGTTTTGCGGTCGGCATGATCGGCACTGTTCTGGCGCTTTTGGTCTTCCTCTTCGGCAACCAGAGCAGTTTTGTAAAGAATTTCAACGATTTCGCAAAACAGTACACCAATTCGGCCGACTCCTACAATGCCATTATCGCAACGGCCAAGGCTGCCGGTTTTGACAGCACCGCGACCGGTTTTGCGTCGTCCACGGCGCCCACCATCGTCTGCATCTTCACGTTCATGATGTGGAACTTCTGGTCCGTTTATCTTTCAGGCGAGATGAAGGGCGCGGGCAACCGGAAACGTCAGATTTCCATTATGTTTACGGCTCTGCTGTGGGACACCGGCTTCCTGATCATCGGCGCGCTTCTGATGTTCAAGGTCATGGGCACGGATTTCCTCAAGGCGATCAATTTCCTTTCCGGTTCCGCCGCGGACAAGTACCCCCTCCCCGTCGCCCCGTATTTCAACCTGATTGCGGGCCTCATCGCAAAAAATCCGCTGCTGAACATTCTGATTTCCGTTTCGTTCCTCTTCTGGAATCTGCCTGCCCTGATCGGCAACTCGTTCATGCCGATCCGCACGCTGTTCGCGTGGTCGTTTGACCGCGTTCTGCCCAAGAAGCTTTCGGAAGTAAATGAGAGAACCCACGCACCGCTCCCCGCCATCATTGTGGTCTGCGTGCTGGTTACGGCCATTTTCATCTGGTCGAATCTCTCCACTTCGTTCTTTACGCTGCTTTCCATGGGTGTTCTCTGCGGCGTGATTGAGATCATTCTGGTAGGCGTCAGCGCCATCGTGATGCCCTACAAGCAGAAAGATCTGTATGAGACCTCGCCCGCCAATGTGTCGGTTGCCGGCGTTCCCGTTCTGGTGATAACCGGCGTGCTCTCCATTGCGGTTTCCGTTTACATTACATACCTGCTGATGACCTTCCCCGCGATCGGAATTACCTCTCCCGCGCTCGGCTTCGGCTTTATGGCCGGCATTGTTGTGGTCGGCCTCGCCATTTACGGCATTTCCCACGCGGTTCAGAAATCGAAGGGAATCGACATCAGTCTCGCCTATAAGGAGCTTCCGCCGGAATAAGTTCCGCCGGAGCACCGGCTTTCCCGGGGAGCGGCCCGGCCGTTCCCCGCGGCAAAGTCAGCCGCAATATTCACAGATCGAGAGGAAGATTATGGGGGTTTTTCATAACGACGACATGACCGTTTATTTTGCCAGCGATATTCACGGCTCGCAGAAATGCTTCAACAAGTTTATCAACGCCGGAAAATTTTACGGTGCCGATGTTCTGGTCATGGGTGGAGACATCACAGGCAAGTCCATCCTTGCTGTCGAAAAGCAGGACGGCGATATTTTCACCAGCAATTTCATGGGGAAAATACAGACCTTTCATTCCGTTCAGGAAGCGGAGGATTTCAAAAAAACGGTTAAAACGGCAGGGTTCTATCCGTATATTGCTACAAAAGAGGATTGGCAGGGCTACCTTGCCGATTCGGAAAAAATGGACCGGCTCTTTCTCGATCTGATGAAGGAGTCGCTGGAGGAATGGCTGGATTTCGCAGAGAAAAAGCTGACCGGAACAAGCATTCAGTGCTTTGTGATGCCCGGCAACGACGACCCGGCGATTGTTACGGATATTCTGAAAGAGAGCAGCCGCGTCATCAATCCGGACGGCTGCGTTTGCCCGATTGACGAAAACCGCACGCTGGTCGGCTGCGGCTACAGCAATCCGACGCCTTGGGACAGTCCCAGGGAATGCAGCGAGGAAGACCTGCGGCAGAAGCTGGAGGAAGTCATGCAGACCGTGAAGAATCCCTCCGGCTGCATCCTGTGCGCGCACGTTCCTCCTTACAACAGCACACTGGATGAAGCGCCGCGCCTTTCGAAGGACCTGCAGGTTCAGTCCACCGGGGGCCAGGTTGAATTCGCCCCGGTCGGCAGCACGGCGGTGCGGGATATCATTGAAAAATATCAGCCGCTTCTGGGGCTGCACGGCCATATTCACGAGGTGCACGCCGTCAAGAAGCTTGGGAACACCGTGTGCATCAATCCGGGCAGCGACTACGGAGACGGCACCCTGCACGGGGCTATCGTCCGCCTGGCCAAAAACAAAGTGAAAACCTATCAGCTGGTATCGGGGTAAACGGTGAAAATGGAAAGAGTAACGATTTCGGTCGATGTGGGATCTTCGGGGATTCGCTCCAGCGCCTTTACGGAATCCGGTGCGTTGGTCCGTGCGGCGCGGTGCGACTACCCAACCTATTACGCGCCGGGCGGCATTGCGGAGCAGGAGCCCGCGCAGTGGGAAAACGCCCTGCTGTGCACGCTCGGCCGGGTTGCCGCGGAGTTGGGACAACAGTACCCCGTCGCGGCGATCGCCGTGACGGGGCAGTGCCCGACCTATGTGCCGGTGGACCGGAACCTCTCTCCGGCCGGCAGAGCCCTGACCTATCAGGATAACCGCTCCGAGCGCGAAGCGGAGGACCTGAAAAAGTCGGTGGGCAGCGAATACATCCACGCGCATTCCGGGCATGAAATTCAGCCCTTCTTTATTCTTCCGAAAATGCTGTGGCAGAAAAAATACTGTCCGGAGCTTTTTGAAACGGTGGAGAAAGTGCTTCAGCCGGTGGATTATCTGGAATATCTTCTGACGGGAGAGGTAGCGACCGACGCTTCCTATGCCTGCGGAACACTGGCTTACCGTGCGGAGACCCGCAGCTGGAACCATGAGCTCCTCGCCCGCCTCGGGTTTAAGAGCAATCTGTTCCCGGAGCGGATCGTAGGCGCCGCGGACGTGGTCGGCATTCTCCGGAAGAAGATCGCGCAAACCACCGGGCTGCCGGAGGGAACCCCGGTCGTCCGTGGCGGGCCGGACAGCCAGTGCTGCTGCTACGGGGTAGGCGCGCTGAAAAGCGATATTCTAAGCAACATGTCCGGCACGTCAACCTGCCTGAACAGCACGGCCGAGGCAATCAACGCGGACTTGCGGGTGGGCAACTACGTGCATGTCTTGCCCGGCCAGTGGTGCATGGAGGTCGGTCTGAATACGACGGGCGTGTCTCTGAACAAAATATCGAAGCTTCTGTTCGCAAACTGCTCCGATGCAGAGCGCTATGAAAAAGTGGAGCGGTGTGCCGCCGATACCGCCCCAGGCAGTCACGGGCTGCTGTTCTTCCCTTATCTCAGCAACGGCGAACGGGACAATGCCGCCGTAAAAGGCGGGTTCTACAACCTTGATATGATGCACACCGAAAAGGATATGATACGCGCCGTGATGGAG
>JAEWRF010000076.1 GCA_023460155.1 Bacillota bacterium
ATCTCTTCAAAATGGTTTGTCACTTCTTCGGGAGCATGTGAAGAAAGGCCTTCCGTACATTCAATCCTTTACCCTTGACATCAACACTACCGTCTCCACATGAGCCGTCCTTGGGAACATATCCACCGGCGTGGCCTCCAGAGGCTTGTACCCCTTCAGGGCGAACAACTTCAGGTCGCGGGCAAGGGTGGCTGGGTCGCACGAAACGTAGACGACGCGCTGAGGTGCCATTTCTGCGACCGTGTCGATCAGCGCCTCGTCGCAGCCCTTGCGGGGCGGGTCGAGGACGATCACATCCGGCTTTTCACCGCGGTTTTTCAGCATATCCGCCGCTTTCGCAGCGTCGGCGCACAGAAATTCCGCATTCGTAATCCCGTTGTCCGCCGCGTTTTTCTTTGCGTCCTCAATCGCACGTTCCACAATCTCCACGCCGATGACGCGCCCGGCCTTCGCCGCTATGGAAAGGCCGATGGTTCCGGTGCCGCAGTAAAGATCCAGCACGGTTTCGCCGCCTGTCAGGCCGGCATATTCCGCGGCCTTGCCGTACAGGCGCTCCGCCTGCGCGCGGTTTACCTGATAGAACGATTCCGGGGAAATGCGGAAGCGGAGGCCGCAGAGTTCATCGGTGATGTAATCCTGCCCCCAGACCGTGCGGAATTTCCGGCCGAGGATCACGTTCGTCTTTTCGCGGTTGCTGTTGATGACCAGACTTTTCAGCCCGGGAACATACTTCTGCATCAGTTCGGCAAGCCGCGGCTCGTTGTGCACGCCGTTCCCGTTCACAACGACGCAGACCATGATCTCTCCGGTCGCTTCCGCCATGCGCAGGAAAAGGTGCCGCAGATGCCCGCGGCCGCTCTGCTCGCTGTAAATGTCGTCACCGGTTTCAATCTGCCATTGCCGGAACGCGCGGACCGCCGCCGCAAAGGGCTCCGGCTGCAAAAGGCATTCGTCGCAGCCGATGATCCGGTGGCTGCGGGAAGCGTAAAAACCGATCCGCAGGCTTCTGTCCGGCGCTTCGCCGAGCGGAAGCTGCGCCTTGTTGCGGTAGCGGTCCGGCGACTGTGCGCCCAGAATCGGGCGGAGGATCATATTGTGAAACCCGCCGATCCGCTCCAGCGCGTCCTGTACCCGCTGCTGCTTTGCGCGCAGCTCCGCCGCGTAGGAAATGTGGCGGAACACGCAGCCGCCGCAGAGGGCGAACTGCGGGCAGTCCGCTTTGATCCGGTCCTCGGAGGGGGAAAGAATTTTCTCGATTTTCCCATATGCACAGGTCTTTGCCGCCTTCAATATTTTCACCTGAAGCCGGTCTCCTTCTGCGGCCAGAGGCACGAAAACGACCGCGCCGTTGATGCGCCCGACGCCGTTCCCTTCCGAGGAATACCCCGTGATGCAGACTTCCGCAGTTTCGTTCTTTGTCAGATCCATTGTTCTCCTCCGCTGTTCTTTTCTTTGTACTTTAGTGTACCACAGGAACAGACCGATTGCGAATCATTTCTGCGTTTCCGGCAAAAGAAGGCCAAACGAAATTGTGCAGGAAATACGTTTCGAAAATTCACGAAACAGGTTCGTTAATAATGACTAAATTTGTTGTCACTACTCATGCGTTTTATACAAAGCGGAGATTCTTATGAAAGTGCTTTCCGAACCGTTGACAGGAGCGCCGCACCGCCGTATAATGAAGCCAAACAAAAGGAAAAAGCCTGATGGAATCAAAATAAAAGTCGTTTATAAGATCTGTGGCAGGATCTGCCACGCCTTTTCAATACAACTCCTCCCCAAAAAAGCAAAAACCGGTTCATACCGGTTTTTGCTTTTTTGTATTTCGTACATTTTTGCTGTTTTTGCCTTCGAACTGTGTAAATTACGCATTTTAACCCACAGTGCGCTGCAATTTTTGTACAAATCGAATTGGAATCCAGAAAGAGTGAAAATTCGTCACCTGCTTAGTGCTCCAACCGCAAAAAATGGTACGATTAAATCGTTTGAAGCGGAGGGGGAAATATGCGGGATTTTGTTAATAAAAGCAGAATTTTCTGCTTCCTCATAGCGGCGGTCTTTCTGGCTGCGATCTCTTCCGTCGTTTCTCTGGCGGCGGAAAATCCGGCACCGGTCTCCGCTGCTTCCTCCGCTTCGCCCGTTTACGAGTACCCTGCGGGGACAACGGTGGAGTCGCTGCAGGCGCAGCTTGACGCACAGGGCAAAGGGCAGAAGCTGTCTGTGATAAAGCCCGACGGGAACCGGAGGGCAAGTGGACCGCTGCAGGCAGGCGACATAGTTGAGGTGTGCGACAGCGCAGGAAACCTGCAGGCCCGGGTTACGGCGGCATTCACATCGGAATCCTCTTCGGCGGGAAGATCTTCTTCCGTGGTTCCTTCCTCCTCCCAACCTGCTTCCTCCCAGGCCGCGGGCGGCCCGGCGAGTTCCTCATCTTCCGCATCGGAGGAAAGCCCGGCTTCCTCCCAGTCCGGGAAGCTGTCGGAATACGTGTTTCCCTCGGCCGTCACCGTTGAAGAGCTGAAGACGGAAATCGAGGATAAGCTCAGCGCCGGATGCACGATTCAGATTACGCCTGCCTCCGGAGGGAACCGGACAAGCGGCAGGATCTGTACGGGCGACGTCATCCGGGTGCTGAATCCGGACGGAAGCGGGCAGAGCGCGGTAAGGGCCGTTGTGCTTGGCGACGTTGCCCGCGTCGGGGGGCCGGACAGTCAGTCAAAGACCCTGCTGTACCGCTACCTGACTGGACAGGAGGAGTTCGATTCGGAACAGGAGACGGCGGCCGACCTGAATCAGGACGGAAAAATCGATACCAGCGACCTGCTGCTGCTGAAAAAGAAACTGACTGCTTCCTCAAAGGATTGACCGGAGCGCAAAAACACAATATAATAGATAAGTTTTAAAATTTTGAAGGAAGCGTCGGTCAAACGGCGGTCCCCGAATTACAGGAGATTGTTTTTTATGACCTTTGAACCCGCACGAATCAGCAGTTTGTTTGAGCTTTCCCATACGGCGGCGGCTTCGTTCCTGAGCACCCTCGAATATCCGTGGCAGGCTCTTCCGCATATCTCGGAGTGGATTTTACAGCTGGGCGCGTCACTGCCGAAAGAGGAATACGAGCAGCGCAGCGAGCATGTCTGGGTGGCGAAATCCGCACATGTCTTTGATTCCGCATATCTGAACGGCCCGCTGATCATCGGCCCGGAAACCGAGGTGCGGCAGTGCGCCTTTATCCGGGGGAGCGCGCTGGTGGGCGCGGGCTGTGTCGTAGGGAATTCCACAGAGCTGAAAAACGTCATTCTGTTCGACAGCGTGCAGGTGCCTCATTATAATTATGTCGGCGATTCGATACTGGGCTATAAATCCCACATGGGGGCCGGCTCCATTACCTCCAACGTAAAGTCGGATAAAACGCTCGTCACCGTTTCTACGCCCGAGGGCCGGATCGAGACGGGCCTGAAAAAGATGGGCGCCGTCCTCGGAGACCACGTGGAGGTCGGCTGCAATTCCGTCCTGAACCCCGGTACGGTGATCGGCCGGAACACCAACGTCTATCCCCTTTCCATGGTGCGCGGCTTCGTCGCGCCGGAGAGCATTTATAAGACTGCCGGTGAAATCGCCGCGAAAAAATAAAATATTTTTGCCGCGCGGCCTGAAGAAGGGCCGCGCTTTTCTTTTTTTGCCATCATATTTCTCCTTGAAACCGACCCTGCGCCGGATTATGCTGGAAAGGCAATCTGTTTTTTAGGGGGGAATGAGGAATGGACGGTATCAGGCGCGCGGCCCTGATCGGAGATTTCTGCGGAGCGGGAAAATGTGCTCTCAACGCGGCTCTTCCGATCCTTGCCGCGGCGGGGGTGGAGGCTTATCCGGCGCCGGCGCGCTTCCTTCCGGCGTGGACGCAGGCGGCGCCGGACGCCGTCGGGGAGGACCGGACCGGGGAACTGCCCGCGATTGCACGGCATTGGAAGAGTCTCGGGCTGAAATTCGACGCGGTGGCTTGCTCCTTTTCCGGCGGTGCGGAAGCGGTAACGGCGTTTGCGGAGGAATTCCGGGGGAAGGACTGTTTCTTTCTGGTGGATCCCATGCTGGAACGCCTGGATCCGTCGCAGTGGGAGGAAACGGCGCGTCTCTGCGCCGGGGCGGATGTGGTGGTTCCGGATGTCGGCGAAGCAGCCTGTCTGCTGGGTGAGAAAAAGCGGGAGGGCCCCTATGACCGGCGCTATGTGGAGTACCTGCTTCGGAATCTGTGCGGGATGGGCCCGCAGAGAGCCGTCGTGAAGGGAGTCTGGTTCAGCCCGAATCTGCTGGGAGCCGCCGGATTGGATCTTGCCACAGGCAGCGTCAGCTATGCGTTTTCTCCGCGTGTGCGGGGGGACTTTACCGGCTCCGGAGAGGTGTTTTCCGCCGCGCTGCTGGCCGGTCTTCTGGGCGGACACAAGCTGAACACCGCCATGCAGCTTGCCGTGGATTTTACGGCGGACTGCATGCGCCGGACCCGCGAGGCCGGAGGGGACACGCGCTTCGGGCTGAAGCTGGAAGCGTGCCTGCCGAAGCTGATCCGGGATCTCGGTTTGGCGGAATTCTGAGGCAGACGGCCTGGGAGCGGGGGAAACCCCCGTTCCCTTTCTTTTTCGAACGCGCCATAGTATAATGGATACAGAATTCTTTGCAAGGAGGAACTGTCGTTGGATCTGCTGAATTCCGTCGCCGCAGGCACCGTGTCCGTTTTGCTTTTCGTGCTCCGTGCGGCGGTTCCCCTGATCTGCATCGCCGTGACCTGCCGCTGCTTCCTTTCGCTCCGGCGCGGCCGCAGACGGGAGGATCCGGTTGTTGTTCTGGAAGATATGGTGTCGCACAAAATCCTTTCGGTACTGTACTGGGAAAACTCCATCGGCCGCAGCCGGAGCTGCGACATCGTGCTGCACGACCCGACCGCGAGCCGTTCCCACGCTGTGCTGATGCGGCGGGAAAGCGGCTGGCTGGTGACTGATACCGGTTCGAAGTCCGGCACGTTTGTGAACGGGACGAAGATTGCGGCCAACGCCCCCGTGATGCCGGGCGACACCATCGCCATGGGCTCCACGGCGCTGATGCTGAAGCGCACCGCGGATGTGGACATCCTCTCTTCGCGCCCGCCGCGCGGGCGGGCTGCGCGTCCTGCCGCTCTGCTGTGGTGGGTGACGCTCGCTCAGCTGCTGCTCTGCGTCCAGCTCATTCTGGCCGGGCAGAAGCCCAGCCTGCTCCCGCTCATTCCGTTTGCAGCGCTGTTCCTGATGGAATGGGGGCTGTACCTGTTCTCCATGAAAATTCAGGGGCGCGTCAGCTTTGAGCTGGAAACCGTGGCGTTCATGCTCAGCGGGATCGGAATCATGCTGATCGCCGGCACGGGGGTGGCAAACGCCTATATGCAGCTTGCCGCGACGGCGGCCGGCGTGATTCTTTTCTGTGTGATGATCTGGTTTATGGGCGACCTCGACCGGGTCATGCGCTGGCGGATTGCTATCGGCGCGCTGGCGGTTCTGCTGTTCGCCTTCAACCTTGTGTTTGCCCGTTCCGTCAACGGGGCGCGCAACTGGGTTTCCCTCGGACCGGTGCAGATGCAGCCTTCCGAATTCATCAAGATTGCGTTTGTATTTGTCGGAGCTTCCACGCTGGACCGCCTTCAGACCGCAAAAAACCTGACCGGCTTTATCGCGTTTTCCGCCGTGTGCATGGGCGCGCTGTTTCTGATGCGGGATTTCGGCACCGCCTGCATCTTCTTTGTTACCTTTCTGATTATCGCGTTCATGCGCTCCGGCAGTCTGCGAACCATTGCACTGATATGCGCTGTGGCGGGCCTCGGCGCGTTCCTGATCCTGAAATTCAAGCCGTACGTGGCCCAGCGCTTTGCCGCGTGGGGGCATGTATGGGAGCATGTCAACGATTCCGGCGGGTACCAGCAGGTGCGGGTGCTCAGCTATTCCGCCTCCGGCGGCCTGCTTGGGCTCGGGCTCGGCAAAGGCGGCCTCAAGACGGTGTTCGCCGGGGACAGCGACCTTGTTTTCGGCATGGTCTGCGAAGAAATGGGCCTGCTGCTTGCTTTGGTGGTGGTTGTCGCCATCGCTCTGCTGATGTTTTACGCGCGTTCCGATACCACACGGAGCCGCTCGACCTTCTATTCCATCTCCGCCTGCGCGGCGGCGGGCATGATGCTATTCCAGGCCTGCCTCAATGTGTTCGGCGCGACCGACGTCCTGCCGATGACCGGCGTCACGCTGCCGTTCATCAGCCTCGGGGGCTCCAGCATGATGTCGGTATGGGGGATGATTGCTTTCATCAAGGCGGCGGATGAGCGCACCTACGCGGCAAGGAGGCACAGACGATGAAAACGACCGGAACGCGTTCGTTTATTCTGTTCATTCTCGGCGCGGGCTTTCTCTTCGGGCTCGGCGTGTTCCTGTACGGGTTCGTAACCAAAGGCGGCGCCTGGGCGATTCAGCCGTTCAACCAGCACGTTACGGGCGAAAGCTCGGTGGCCGCGGAGGGCCGCGTCCTCGACCGGAACGGCACCGTCCTCGCGGAGAGCAAGGGCGGGAAAAGGGTGTACGGCGGCGACGAAAATGCCCGCCGCGCGATGCTCCATGTGCTCGGTGACACGGAGGGATATATTTCCACCGGCGTTCAGTTCAGTTTTCGCTCGGAGCTTTCCGGATATAATATCGTGACGGGCCTTGCCTCGCCCACAGGGAAGACGAACGGGAGCGACCTCACGCTCACGGTGGATTCCGGGCTGTGCGCGCTCGCGCGGCAGAAGCTCGGGGGCTATTCCGGAGCGGCCGTCGTCTGCAATTACAAGACGGGCGAAATCCTCTGCATGGTGAGCACGCCGGACTTCGACCCCTCCAATCCGCCGAAGGACCTGAACACCGACAAAACCGGAAAATACAGCGGCGTGTATCTGAATAAGGTGCTTTCCTCCGCGATGACGCCGGGTTCCATTTTCAAGGTCGTCACCTCGGCGGCGGCAATTGAAACCATCCCGAATCTGGACGCGCGGACCTGGAACTGTAACGGCAGCGTCACCATCAACGGGAACCGGATTACGGACGTCGCCTCGTACGGGAAGCTGAGCTTCAAAAGCGCGCTTGCAAAATCCTCCAACGTCGCGTTTTCACAGATCGCCGTGGAGGTCGGCGCGGCAAAGATGGACAGCACCGCGCAGGAGGCCGGCTTCAACCGCAGTTTTGCGCTCGACGGCATTCCTGCGGTGAAAAGCGTCTATCACGCGGAAGGCGCGCAGCCGAACGAGCTCGGCTGGTCCGGCGTGGGGCAGTACACCGACCTTGCGAACCCCTACCACATGATGCTGATGATGAACGCGATTGCAAACGGCGGGACGTACAATCAGCCCTACCTGATCAAAAAGGTTACTTCGCCCATCGGCTTTTCCACGAAAACGGGGCAGACGAAGCCGGGGGAACAGCTCTTTCAACCGGATACGGCGGAAAGGCTCAAAACCTATCTGCGCTACGATGTGACGGCGGAATACGGGGATTACCTGTTCCCCGGCATGCAGGTCTGCGCCAAAACCGGAACGGGCGAGGTTGGGAATGGCCGTCAGCCGAACTGCTGGATGGTCGGTTTTTCGGCAAATGAAAAGACTCCGCTCGCCTTTGCAGTCGTGGTGGAAAACGCCTCCTCCAGCATCTCAACCGCCGGTCGGGTTGCTTCCTCCCTGATGACGGCTGCGGCCAAAATTGCATAATTGTTTTTCAATCCTGCCATATGGCCAACGGAAAAGGCGAAAAACCGCCGAAAATTGGTTGATTTCGCCCTTTCTCTGCAGGCCGGGGCTGTGTTAAAATAAGATTAAATTTCGTTCATGGGCTGAAATGCCGGGTAACGGCGGAACGGGGGATAATATGTCGGGAGTAATCCGGGTATTTGTGGAAAAGAAGGCGGGCTTCGACGTAGAGGCGCAGCAGATCCGGACGGATCTTGCGGAGAATCTTGGAATCAGGCTGATTGAGGATCTCAGGCTCGTCAACCGGTACGATATTTCCGGAATCACAGGGGAGGAGTTCCTCGCGGCGCGGGATACGATCTTTTCCGAGCCGAACGTGGACATCGTCTACGAGGAAACGTTTCCTCTGCCGGAAGGCTACGCGGCGTTTGCGATGGAATACCTGCCCGGGCAGTATGACCAGAGGGCCGATTCGGCGGCGCAGTGTATCCAGCTCCTGACGCAGGGAGAACGTCCGCAGGTTGCGTCGGCAAAGCTGGTGGCAGTGAAAGGAAAGCTGACCGAGGGGCAGCTGGAGCAGATTCAGAACTATATGATCAACCCGGTGGAAAGCCGCCTTGCTTCCATGGAAAAACCGGAAACGCTGGACACGAAAGCGGAGGTTCCGCCCGATGTGGCCGTGGTGGAAGGGTTTACCGCATGGGACGCAGGGCGGTTTGACGCTTATTACCGCTCCATGGGCTTTGCCATGAGCCCGGAGGACCTCGCGTTCTGCCGCGATTATTTCCGCGATACCGAGCACCGCGACCCGACGGTGACGGAGCTCCGTATGATCGACACCTACTGGAGCGACCACTGCCGCCACACGACCTTCCTCACCCGTCTTACCAAAATCGAGGTGGAGAAGAGCGCGGTCAGCTCGGTGATCGAGGACGCCCTGAAGGCATATTACGACGCCCGTGAAGAGCTTTACGGAGAGACCGACCGCCCCGTTTCCCTGATGGATATGGCGGTCATCGGCATGAAGCTCCTGCGTAAGCACGGCCTGATCCCCGACCTCGACGTGAGCGAAGAGATCAACGCCTGCTCCATTGAGGTACCCGTCACGGTAGACGGCGAGGTGCAGCAGTGGCTCGTTCAGTTCAAGAATGAAACGCACAACCACCCGACGGAGATCGAGCCGTTCGGCGGCGCGGCGACCTGCCTCGGCGGTGCGATCCGCGACCCGCTTTCCGGGAGAGCCTACGTCTATCAGGCGATGCGCGTCACCGGCTCCGGCGACCCGCGCATCCCGTTTGAAAAGACCATGAAGGGCAAGCTTCCCACCCGCAAGATCACGACGGGCGCGGCGCACGGCTACAGTTCCTACGGCAACCAGATCGGCCTCGCGACCGGGCAGGTTACCGAGCTGTACGACCCCGGCTACGCGGCAAAGCGCCTCGAAATCGGCGCGGTCATCGGTGCTTCGCCGAAGGAGAACGTGGTGCGCGGCATCCCGAAGCCGGGCGATAGTATCGTGCTTTTGGGCGGCGCAACGGGCCGGGACGGCTGCGGCGGCGCAACCGGCTCCTCCAAGGCGCACACGGCGCAGTCCATTGAGGTCTGCGGCGCGGAGGTACAGAAGGGCAATCCCCCGACGGAGCGCAAAATCCAGCGCCTGTTCCGCGAGGAGACGGTTGCCCATATGATCAAGCGCTGCAACGATTTCGGCGCGGGCGGCGTCAGCGTTGCCATCGGCGAACTGGCCGACGGGCTGGAAATCGACCTCGACAGAGTCCCGAAGAAATACGAGGGCCTCGACGGAACGGAGCTCGCGATTTCCGAATCTCAGGAGCGCATGGCCGTTGTGCTCGATTCGAAAGATACGGAAAAATTCATCGCGGCTGCGGCGAAAGAGAATCTGGAGGCGACCGTGGTCGCCGTGGTGGCGGAGGAACCCCGCCTGAAAATGAAATGGCGCGGCAAAACCATCGTGAGCATTACCCGCGCGTTTTTGGATACTAATGGCGTGACGCAGCGTGCCGAAGTGAGAATCGCCGCGGTCCGCCCGGAGGATAATTACCGCGAAAAGGTGCCGGAGAGCCTTGCAAAGCTTCCGCTCGGCGAAGCGTTCAAAGCGAACCTTTCCCGGCTGGAGGTCTGCAGTCAGAAGGGCCTTGCGGAGCGGTTTGACGCCAGCATCGGTGCGGCGACCGTGCTGATGCCGTTTGGCGGCACGTATCAGCTGACCCCCGAAGAGGCGATGGCCGCAAAGCTTCCGACACCGGGCGAAACCGACGACGCGACCGCGATGAGCTACGGCTTTATCCCGGGCATCTCCCGTTTCTCGCCGTTCCACGGCGCCGCCTACGCGGTGGTGGAAAGCTGTTCGAAGCTCGCCGCGATCGGCGCGGACCCCTTAACGGCGCGCCTGACCTTCCAGGAGTATTTTGAGCGCATGACCGGGGAGCCGGAGCGGTGGGGCAAGCCCGCGGCCGCCCTCCTCGGC
>JAEWRF010000077.1 GCA_023460155.1 Bacillota bacterium
ATGGAGGAATGAAGCATGCTTTCTCTGAATGACATTATCAACGTCAGCTTTCGGAAATCCGGTTTTTCCGGTTACCGTGCGGAGGATGTCGACGTCTTTATCGACAAGGTCCGGGAATCCTATGACGAGCTCCTCAAAAAGGGACTCGAAAAGGACGAGCAGATTGACCGCCTGAATACGGAAGGCCGGCAGACGGCGGATAAGCTGAAGATACTGGCAGATAAGATTGAGGAATACCGCACCCAGGAGGACGAGATTAAGAACGCCCTGATCAGTGCACAGAAGCTGGGCGACGCTTCGGTAAGGGAAGCGCGCCATAAGGCGGAAATCATTGTGAAGGACGCGAACCAAAAGGCGGAGCGCATCATCGCAAGCGCCGATGAAAAAATTGCAGAGCAGAAGAGGGAACTGGAACGCCTGCAAAGGACGGTTTCCGATTTCCGGACAAAACTTCTGAACACATATAAGGAGCATCTCACCCTGATTGACGCTCTGCCTGCTGCTAAGCCGCAGGTACTGCCGGAGGAGCAGCCCACCGTTGTGCCGCAGGAACCGGAAGCTGCCGCGCCGCAGGAGCCGGAAGCCGAAGAACCTTCTTCTCCGTTCCGCGCTGACATTTCAAATTTTGAAGACGAACCCTTTCAGAATGAATAAATCTTACCCGTTGCTTTAATAATATTCTTAAGGAGAGAATAAACCGATGGATTACAAGAGCACCCTGAATCTTCCCAAGACGGATTTCCCCATGCAGGCAGGTCTGCCAAAGAAGGAGCCTGACATGCTGAAGGCCTGGCAGGAAGACGGAATCTATGAAGAGATCATAAAAAAGAATGAAGGCCGCCCGCTTTACGTGCTTCATGACGGCCCTCCGTACGCGAACGGAAACATCCATTTGGGGACCGCTCTCAATAAGATATTAAAGGATATGATCGTCCGCAGCAAGAACATGGCCGGCTTTCAGTCTCCCTATGTTCCTGGCTGGGATACCCACGGGCTTCCGATCGAGCGCAAGGCGATTGAGAGCGTAGGGCTTGACAGCCGCAGCGATGATCCCGTTTATTTCCGCGATCAGTGCCGTGATTTTGCGCTGACTCATATCGCGAGTATGACGGAACAGTTCCAGCGCCTTGGCGTCCTCGGCGACTGGGGGAATCCCTATAAGACCCTGAGCCCCGAATTTGAGGCAAAGCAGGTCGAGGTTTTCGGAGAAATGGCCCTCAAAGGGTATATTTATAAAGGTCTGAAGCCGGTTTACTGGTGTGCGCACGACGAAACCGCGCTCGCCGAAGCGGAGATCGAGTACAGCGAAGATCCCTGCGATTCCATTTACGTGAAATTCCGCGTTACGGATGACAAGGGCCTCCTTACGGCGAAAGGCGCTGACCTCAGCAAAACCTATTTTGTCATCTGGACCACCACCACGTGGACTATCCCGGCAAATACCGCCATCTGCCTCGGACCGGATTTCGAGTATTCTCTCATCAAATCCGGCGACGAGTATTACGTGATGGCTTCCGCACTCTGCGCTCAGGCCATGAGCGAGGCGGGGAAAGAGAGCTTTGAAACGGTCGCGACCTTCAAGGGCGCGGAGCTGGAGCACATCAAAACCGTGCATCCGTTCCTTGACCGTCCTTCGCCCATTATTCTCGGCAGCCACGTCACGCTGGAAAGCGGCACCGGCTGCGTCCACACCGCACCAGGCCACGGCATCGAGGACTTCGACGTATGCCACAACAACTACCCGGAAATCCCCGTGATCGTTCCGGTGGATAGCCAGGGTAAAATGACCGCCGAAGCCGGCGCGCGTTTTGCGGGCCTGACCACATCCGAAGCGAACGTAGCGATCCGCGATTACCTCCAGGAAATTGGAGCGCTGCTCGCCGTAAAGCATATCATCCATCAATACCCGCACTGCTGGCGCTGCAAGAGCCCGGTGCTGTTCCGCGCGACGGAGCAGTGGTTCTGCTCCGTGGAAGCAATCAAGGACCAGACCGTCAGCGAAATCGACAAGGTGCAGTGGATTCCGGAATGGGGCCGCGACCGCATCACCTCCATGGTTCGTGAGCGCAAGGACTGGTGCATTTCGCGTCAGCGTCTGTGGGGCATGCCGATCCCGATTTTCTACTGCAAAAAATGCGGAAAGCCGCTTGTCACCCGCGAAAGCATTGATTTTGTTGCCAATGTCTTCCGGAAGGAAGGCTCCAACGCCTGGTTCAAATACGATCCCTCCCAGCTGCTGCCCGAGGGAACAAAATGCGAATGCGGCTGCTCGGAATTCACGAAAGAAACCGATGTCATGGACGTATGGTTCGACTCCGGGTGCAGCCACGCCGCGGTTCTCACGACGCGCAAGGACCTTCACTGGCCGGCCGACCTGTACCTTGAAGGGAACGATCAGCACCGCGGCTGGTTCCAGTCCTCTCTGCTGACCAGCGTCGCGTGGAAGGGACAAGCTCCATACAAGGCGGTTCTTACTCACGGCATGGTAATCGACCTTGAGGGCCGCAAGATGTCGAAGTCGCTCGGCAACGGAATTGCTCCGGGCGAGGTCGTTGAAAAGTACGGGGCGGATATTCTGCGTCTCTGGGTCGCGTCGAGCGATTACCAGTCGGATGTTCGCATTTCGAATGAAATTCTAAAACAGCTTTCCGACGCATACCGGAAGATCCGCAACACCGCCCGATTTATTCTCGGAAATCTGTCCGACTTTGCACCGGATACGGATATGGTGCCCTCCGACCGCCTCCTTCCGATTGACCGCTGGGCGCTGAACCGCTTCAACGGCCTGATCGACGAGGTGGGAGAGGCCTACCGAACATTTGAATTTCACACTGCCTACCACGCGATCCACAATTTCTGCGTGGTGGATATGTCCAACTTTTATCTTGACGTTCTGAAGGACAGGCTCTACGTGGAGAATGCGCAGAGCGAAGGCCGCCGTGCCGCACAGACCGCCATGTTCCTGATCCTCGACGGCATGACCCGTCTGATTGCTCCGATTCTTGCGTTTACGTCTGACGAGATCTGGAAGAGCATGCCGCATACCAAGGACGAAAATTCGAGCTATGTGATGCTCAATGATCTGCCATCCAAAACGGACGTAGCCGCCGACGAGGCCTTCATTGCAAAATGGGATAAAATCCACCTGATCCGCGACGACGCGAAAAAGGTGCTGGAGCTGGCCCGCAAGGACAAGGTGATCGGTTCCTCGCTGGATGCAAAGGTGACGCTTTCCTGCGGAGGAGATCTGTACGGCTTTATTAAATCGGTGGAGGCCGAGCTTCCCGAAGTTCTGATCGTCTCACAGCTTACCGTGAAAGAGGGCGGGGACGAAGGCATGAAGGGGGAAGCCCTGCCGGAGCTTTCCATCGCCGTAGCACACGCGGAGGGTGAGAAATGCGCCCGCTGCTGGACCTACAGCGGAACGGTCGGAAGCGACGCGAAACACCCGGATATCTGCGCAAGATGCGCGGGTGTGCTGAAATAAGGGAATACTGAGAAAGGGAGGGCTTTCGGTTCTCCCTTTTTTTCTGAGAAGGGGGACATAGCCTTGGCTTTTGTTGCACTGTTGCTTTCCGCCGTACTGGTTGCCGCCGACCAGATCCTGAAGCTGCTGGCGGTGAATTATCTGAAACCAATGGGAGGGATGCACGTCATCCCGGGATTTCTTGACCTGAACTATACTCTGAATTCGGGAGCCGCATTCAGCATGCTGGAAGGTCAGCGCTGGCTTTTTGTAGGCATTACGCTTGTTATTTGCGTCGCCATCGTTCTTGCGCTGTTCCGCTACCAGAACCATAGCTTTTGCTCCTATACTGCTTCCGTCCTGATCGTCGGGGGCGGGGTGGGGAACATGATTGACCGGGTCCTGCACGGATACGTGGTCGATTACATCCATGTCCTGTTTTTCCCCGCAATTTTCAATTTCGGCGACTGCTGCGTAACAGTGGGGACCGTTTTCCTCATTTTACATGTCCTGTTTTTTTCCGATAACGGGAATGGGGAAAAGGTTCTCCGTACAAAATGATATGCCGGAATTCACACTGACGGTTGCCCCGGAGTGCGCCGGGATGCGCCTTGATAAATTTCTCGGCATGAACATGGAGAACATGACCCGCTCCGCAGCGGAAAAGCTGATTTCGGATGGAAACGCGAAACAGGGCGGTATCGTTCTCGGCAAGAGCTTTCGGGTTTCCGAGGGGGACGAAATCGCCGTTTTTGTTCCGCAGCCGGAGCCGCTGCAGGTGCAGGCTGAAAATGTTCCGCTTCTGATTCCGTATGAGGATGATGACCTTTTGGTGGTCAACAAGCCAAAGGGAATGGTGGTTCACCCCGCCGCCGGGCATTGGGACGGGACGCTGGTCAACGCCCTCATGGCGCACTGCGGAGATTCTCTTTCCGGCATTAACGGCGTGCTGCGGCCCGGCATTCTGCACCGCATCGATAAGGATACCAGTGGGCTGCTTATCGTTGCAAAAAATGATTTTGCCCACCGGAAGCTCGCACAGCAGATCAAGGAGCACAGCTTTACCCGCGTCTACGAGGCGGTGGTGCACGGTGCGCTTAAGGATGATACCGGCACCGTGGACGCCCCGATCGGTCGCCACCCTACGGATCGGAAAAAGATGGCCGTCACGGAGCGTAATTCCAAGAACGCCGTGACCCATTATGAGGTGCTGGCGCGCTATCCCGGCTTTTCTCATGTGCGGCTCCGGCTGGAAACCGGAAGAACCCATCAGATCCGTGTCCACATGGCGTATCTCGGGCACCCAGTGGCGGGGGATCCTGTCTATGGGCCCCGAAAGGTGGTGCCGGGGCTGGAGGGACAGTGTCTGCACGCCCGAGTAATCGGGTTTCGGCATCCGCGCGACGGGCGCTACATTGAAATTACCAGCGAACTGCCTGCGTATTTTACCGGATTCCTGAACCGGCTCGGCCGGTTATAAATTCGTTTTCGGGGCGGTGAACGGCCATGGATGACGAATCAATTCATATCCGCTATCTGATTTTGATCGCAGCACTTCTCTGCGCGGTTATTATCGGCTACAATGCGTTTTATGTGCCGGATGCTTCCATGGTGGAGCTTCAGGTTTCCACAGATTCCTCTTTCAGCGCGTCGGGAGCTGTTTCCGGTGAGGAATACGTGCCGAAATCCGTGTCTTCCGGATCTTCAGGCACGGCGGCTTCTCTCCCAGTGTCAAGCACCGCTGCCGCGCGTCCTTCCTCCGCTTTCGGAAAGGCCTCCTCGCTCCCGCCGGGAAAAATCAATCTTAACACCGCCACCGTTCAGCAGCTCAGCGACGGGCTGAAAGGTGTCGGCGATGCGCTGGCGCAGCGAATCGTTGCTTATCGCGAGCAGCACGGGAAATTTCGGTCAGTTGACGAACTGAAAAATGTCTCCGGTATCGGGGAGAAGAAGCTGGAAGAAATTCGCGGCAGTGTCACGGTGGAATAGCAGACTGTCGGTAAAGTCTGACTGAGTCAGATGGAATCTTGCTAAGATTTTATTGCGGCGTTTGGAAGTTCATGTTACAATAAAGAAGATAGTTTTTATTCTGGTTCGATGCGGGCCCGAAAGGAGGAGTCGTCATTCCTTTGTCGTATATGCCTTTTCTCTGGTTTGCTGCGATCATTCTGGCGGGGGTTTTGGAAGCTGTCACAACTCAATTGGTTTCCATCTGGTTTGTCGTGGGCGGAATCGCCGCGCTGATTGCGAATCTGCTGGGTGCTCCGCTGCCGGTTCAGGTCCTGATCTTTGCGGCAGCCTCGGCTGTTGCACTGATTGTGACCCGCCCGTTTGTTAAGCGAGTGCTTAACATGAAGCGGGTAGGGACAAACGCCGACCGTTATATCGGAAAAATCGCAATTGTCACGCTGGAAATCGACAATGAAAGCGGCCGCGGGCAGGTCAATGTTCTGGGCAGCATCTGGACGGCCCGTTCGGTCGATTCCGTTGTAATTCCTGTGGGAGAGCGCGTTAATGTGGAATCGATCGACGGTGTCAAGCTGATTGTACGCCCATGCGTGAAAAATTCCTAATTGAGATTGGAGGAAGCAAGATGGGTGGATTCATTGTTTTTTTGATTCTGGTGCTTCTTATTATTCTGATCCTGATCGCGAATATCAAGGTGGTTCCGCAGGCGCATGCCTTTGTGGTTGAGCGTCTCGGCGCTTACCATGACACATGGAACACCGGGCTGCATTTCAAAGTCCCGTTCTTTGATAAGATTTCCAAAAAGATTTCCCTCAAGGAGCAGGTCATTGATTTTCCGCCGCAGCCGGTTATCACCAAAGACAATGTCACCATGCAGATCGACACGGTGATCTATTTTCAGGTGACGGACCCGAAGCTTTACACCTACGGTGTTGAGCGTCCGCTTTCTGCAATTGAGAATCTTTCCGCCACGACCCTGCGGAATATCATCGGCGACCTGGAACTGGACCACACGCTGACTTCACGCGACACCATCAACACACAGATTCGCACCATTCTTGATGAGGCGACGGATGCCTGGGGCATCAAGGTTAACCGTGTGGAATTAAAAAATATTATTCCTCCGAAGGAAATTCAGGATTCCATGGAGAAACAGATGAAGGCGGAGCGCGAGCGCCGCGCACAGATTCTGACAGCTGAGGGCGAAAAACGCAGTGCCATTCTGATCGCCGAGGGCGAAAAGGAATCCGCAATCCTGCGCGCGGACGCCGCGAAGGAAACAAAGATCCGCGAGGCGCAAGGCGACGCACAGGCGATCACACTGGTGCAGCAGGCTTTGGCGGACAGCATCAAGCTGCTGAACGAGTCCAATCCGAGTGAGGCCGTAATCGCGCTGAAAGGCCTGGAAGCCTTCGGAAAGGCGGCGGACGGCAAAGCCACGAAGATCATCATCCCCTCTCAGATTCAGTCTTTGGCGGGGTTGGCAACTTCCCTGAAGGAATTGGTTGCGGGTGATCCCATGCCGGAAAAGCCAATGGGCAAATAGCGTCGGATTCTCCAAATGAAGTTTCAATAACGTAAAATATATGGGGAAAATGCGGAAAATGATTTGCAAAGGTCATCTTAGCTTGCTATTTTACTTTTGATCGCCTACAATGAACTGGCAGATGTTTTTGGGGGGTAGCGGAATGAACGGCTTTTATGGGGACAGCAGAAGTTCGGTTTGTTTTTCCCGCCGTCAGACTGCGCCGAAGAAGAAATTACAATAGTATTGCAGGCTGCGCCGTTTTGTATGGCGCAGCCTTTTTCCTGTTTTGTCGGGCCGAAGTGGCGGCTCATTCCGCCCTGGCAGGGCGGCGCATAACAGACTTAAAGGAGAGAACAATGATGGAAAAGAAGAAAGTAGCGGTTATCATGGGAAGCGACAGCGATTTCCCGGTGGTAAAAGGGGCGGTCAAAAAACTGAAATTCTTTGGAATCCCCGTGGAGGTGCACGTTATTTCCGCACACCGCACCCCGCAGGCAGCAGCTGAGTTTTCCTCTTCGGCGGCGGAAAACGGCTTCGGCGTCATCATCGCGGCGGCGGGTATGGCTGCGCATCTTGCAGGCGTTCTCGCGGCAAGCACTACATTGCCGGTCATCGGAATTCCGATGAAATCCAATGCTCTGGACGGGCTGGACGCGCTTCTCGCAACGGTACAGATGCCGAGCGGGATTCCGGTGGCGACGGTCGCCATCGACGGCGCGGATAACGCCGCGGTACTGGCGGCACAAATCCTTGCCCTGAGCGATCCTTCTCTTGCGGCAAAGCTTGTTGAAATGAAGCAGGAGCTGAAGGACAAGGTCGCGAAAAAGGACGCCGCAATCCGAGCGGAAGCTGAAAATTTGTGATCCGATAAAGACGAGGGAGATACTTCATGAAAAGTTACAGTGAAAGCTATAAAGCTGCGGGCGTAGATGTTACGGCTGGCTACCGTTCCGTAGAGCTGATGAAGAGCCATGTTGCGCGCACCAATATTCCGGGGGTTCTCTCCGGCATCGGCGGGTTCGGCGGCCTGTTTCAGCCGGACCTCGGCGGTATGAAGGCCCCCGTTTTCGTCAGCGGAACGGACGGCGTCGGCACCAAGCTGAAAATTGCCTTTTTGATGGACAAACACGATACGGTCGGCATCGACTGCGTTGCCATGTGTGCAAACGACGTCGTCTGCTGCGGTGCGAAGCCGTTGTTTTTTCTGGATTATCTCGCAGTCGGGAAGAACCATCCTGAAAATATCGAACAGATCGTGTCAGGGGTGGCGGACGGCTGCGTTCAGGCGGGCTGCGCTCTGGTGGGCGGCGAGACCGCGGAAATGCCGGGCTTTTATCCGGCGGATGAATACGACGTTGCCGGATTCTGCGTCGGCGTGGTGGACCGCGAGAAGATCCTGGATGGCTCCGGTGTAAAGGCGGGGGACGCCCTGATCGGTCTTGAGTCCTCAGGACTGCATTCGAACGGCTTTTCACTTGTGCGCAAGGTGTTCAACATCAGTGAGCGAAACGTGAAAATGCAGATCGGCGAGCTCGGCGGTACGCTTGGCGAGGAGCTCCTGAAACCGACGAAAATCTACGTCAAATCAATTCTTTCCCTGATCGGACAGGTACCGGTAAATGCGATTTCCCACATCACCGGCGGCGGATTCTTTGAAAATATCCCGCGTATGCTTCCGAAAAACACAACCGCGAAGATCGAGCTTTCCAAGCTGCCGACCTTCCCGATTTTCACCCTGCTGCAGCGTCAGGGCAACATCCCGGAGCGCGATATGTACAATACCTTCAACATGGGAATCGGCATGTGCATCGCCGTCGCTCCCGAATACGCCGACCGGGCGGTCGAGGTCCTTTCCACAGCAGGGGAGAAACCCCATATCATCGGAAGCGTGGCCGCGGGCGGGGAAGGCGTCGAGCTATGCTGAATGTTGCCGTGCTGGTTTCCGGCGGCGGGACCAATCTGCAGGCGCTGATCGATGCCGAAAAGGCGGGCGCGCTGGGGAACGGCAAGCTGGCGCTCGTCCTTTCCAGCCGGAAGGACGCTTACGCCCTTACGCGCGCGGAAAAAGCCGGAATTCCAACGGAAATTCTGCTGCGAAGGACGTTTGCGTTTGCCGCGCAGGATGATTATGATTCCGCTCTGCTGGAGCTCCTGAAGCGATACAAGATCGACCTTGTGGTGCTGGCCGGGTTCATGACCATTATCAGCAAACGCATCGTGAAAGCGTATCCGAACCGGATCATTAACGTGCATCCGGCGCTGATTCCGTCATTCTGCGGGGAGGGCTTCTACGGGCTGCACGTTCATGAGGCGGTTCTGAAAAAAGGCGTCAAACTTACGGGAGCGACGGTCCATTTTGTGAACGAGGTCTGCGACGGCGGGCCGATCATTCTGCAAAAGGCTGTGGAGGTGCTTCCGTGCGACACGCCGGAGCTTCTGCAGCGGCGCGTGATGGAGCAGGCGGAATGGAAGCTGCTGCCGAAGGCAGTGGCTTTGTTCTGCAGCGGAAGGCTGAAGGTAGTGAACGGAACGGTGGAAATCAAGGGGGAGGAATCGGTTATGGAAAAGAAAACAATCGCGTGTGCCCTCGGCGGAAATCCGTACCCGGGGCGCGGAATCATTCTTGGCAGAAGCGAGGACGGCAATTCGGCGGTGATCGCCTATTTCATCATGGGACGCAGCGAGAACAGCCGCAACCGGATCTTTATCGAAAACGGCGACGGAATTCAGACGAAGGCGTTCGACGAGTCCAAAATGACGGATCCATCGCTGATTATTTATTGGCCGGTGCGCGTGCTCGGTTCCAGAACCATTGTGACGAACGGCGATCAGACCGATACGGTGAAAGATTTCCTGTCTGCAGGCAAAACGTTTGAGGACGCGCTCCGCACCCGCACCTATGAACCGGACGCCCCGAATTACACGCCGAGAATTTCCGGACTTGTGGAAACGGGGGAGCGCTTTGCGTACCGCCTTTCCATCCTGAAAAGCGCGGAGGGCAGGCCGGAGTGTGAGGAGCGCTGCTTTTATGAGTACAGCGATCCGTTTGCGGGCGAGGGCCGCCTGATTCACACCTATACCGGCGACGGAAATCCGCTTCCCTCCTTTGAGGGCGAGCCGACACGGGTGGAAGTAAAAGGCACAATCGATGCATTTACCTCTGAACTTTGGGAGAACTTAAACGCGGACAACCGGGTTTCCCTGTTTGTGCGCTTTATCAGTCTGAAAACCGGTCAAACGGAATCTCGGATCGTCAATAAGAACAACTGAGAACGGGAGGAATTATTTGTGGCGAACGAACACATGCTGAAATACGGATGCAATCCCAACCAGAAGCCCGCGCGCATTTTCATGAAGGACGG
>JAEWRF010000078.1 GCA_023460155.1 Bacillota bacterium
ATGCGGTCCAGCATCTGCTGGTAACGGCGGTAGAGGGGCGCTGCATTTTTTGTGATGAGGAATATGATCAGCCCGAATGCCGGGGTTGAGGCAAGCAGGATCAGCGCAAGGCGCGGGTCCAGAAAAAAGGACATTACGATGGACCCGATGCAGATGAACGGCGCGCGGGGGATCAGCCGGATCATCATTGCAACCCAGCTTTGAAGCTGGTTGACATCGTTCGTAATGCGGTTGGTCAGCGTCGGCGCACCGAATTCGTCGATCTGCGTGCCGGAAAAATCAAGAATGCGGCGGAAAACGGCGTCCCGCAGCAGAGTGCCGAAGCCCTGTGAGGCGCGCGAGGCGAGGTACTGACACACGAGCGCGCAGCAGTACCCAAGCATCGCCATTCCGATCATGACGGCGCCCATTTTCAGAACGTAGGAAGTGTTTTTTCCGTCAACCCCCCGGTTGATGATCAGAGCCATCACGGTGGGCAGGAGCAGTTCGAAGATTACTTCCATAAATTTGAAGGTGGCTCCGGTGATGCAGTCCCTTCGGTAATCGTGAAGGAATCGCGCGAGTTTTTGCATGTTATCATCGTCCCTATACTCAATATGCTTTAATCATACTGCAAAAATAACCATATTTAAAATACTTATTTTTAATGCTTCCCATACTTTTTCAATCTGAATCTGTTGGCGCGGGAATCAGAAAGGACTATAATGAAAAAAATCGATCGAAAAGGGAGCGGAAAACGGATGGAATTAAAGCAGCTTCGGTATTTTCTGACCATCACGGAGGAGGGGCAGATCACGGCGGCGGCAAAGCGCCTGCATATCGCGCAGCCGCCGCTCAGCTACCAGCTCCGTCTGCTGGAACAGGAGCTCGGCGTCACGCTGCTGGAGCGAGGCCCGCGGAATATTCGCCTGACCGGGGCAGGGGAACTGCTGCGCCGGCGCGCGGCGCAGATTCTGGAGCTGGCTGCATCCGCAAAGCGTGAAGTGATGGATTACGGGCGGAATATGAGCGGCGTACTCTCCATCGGCACGATTTCCTCCTCCGGAGGAGTAGTGCCGAACCGGCGGATGCTGGAATTCACCCGGAGCTACCCGGATATCCGGTTCGAAATCCGTGAGGGAAACACCTTTGCCGTCATGGAAATGCTGGAAAAGGGGATTATCGACATCGGGGTCGTCCGCACACCGTTCCGCTGCCCGGCCGAGGTTTGCTGCCGCACCGCTCCGCGGGAGCCCATGGTCGCGGTAATGGCGGACCCCGATGCCTGCGCGCCCGGAAGCGACTCCGCAGGCCTTGCCGACCTTGCCGGAAAACCGCTGATTATTTACCGGCGCTTTGAAGCGCTGATTTCGGATACCTTCGCGCAGGCAGGACTGGAACCGTTTTTCTGCTGTAAAAACGACGATGCTCGCACGACGCTGCTGTGGGCGCGTGCGGGTCTCGGCATCGGTATCGTGCCGGAATCCGCACTGCTGGCCGCCGATACGGCCAATCTGACGCATAAAGCCATCGCGTGCGAGGAACTGCGCACCAGTCTGGCGGTAATCTGGATGAAAAACCGGTATCTTTCGTCGCTGGGAAAGAAATTCATCGAGTTTTTTTCGCAGGAGCAGAATGTTGCGGCGGAAGACGGGTAAACTGCTTTAGCGCGGCAAGTAAAATTAGATATTGACAAGCTTTTAACAATGCTGTATACTAAATTTGTAGAAAAATTAACAAACTTTTATCAGTGAATAAAGGAGTGTTATCATTGAAAGCAGCGTTATGGTATAACCCCAAGGATATTCGAGTGGAAAACGTTCCCGAGCCGCAGGTGAAGGACGGTACGGTAAAAGTGAAGGTAAAGTGGTGCGGCATCTGCGGAAGCGATCTGCACGAATACCTCGCGGGCCCGATCTTTATTCCGGTGGGCAAACCGCATCCGCTTTCCGGTGAGACGGCGCCTGTTATTATGGGCCACGAGTTTTCCGGCGAAGTGGCCGAAGTGGGCGCGGGCGTGACCAACGTAAAGCCCGGCGACCGCGTTGTGGTAGAGCCGATTCTGGCGTGCGGGAAATGCCCGGCCTGTCTGGAAGGCAAATACAATCTCTGTTCCAGCCTCGGCTTCCACGGCCTTGCCGGGGGCGGCGGCGGATTTGCGGAATACACGACTTTCCCCGCAAAATTTGTCCACAAGATCCCCGATTCCCTCAGCTTTGAAAAAGCCGCGCTGATCGAACCGATGTCCGTGGCGCTGCATTCGCTGCGGGTGGGTTCCTTTCAGATCGGCCAGAGCGCGGTCGTAACGGGTGCGGGCCCGATCGGCCTTGCGACGGTGGAATGCCTGAAGGCGGCCGGAGCGAAGCAGGTCATTATGATTCAGCGGAAATCCATCCGTCAGCAGTATGCTCTGCGTTCGGGCGCCGACGTTGTGCTCGACCCGAACGAAGTGGACGTGGTTTCCGAAATCCGGAAGCTTACGGGCGGCGTCGGAGCCGACATGGCGTTCGAAACGACCGGTTCGGAACAGTGCTATAAACTCGCACTGGACAGCATCTCCTATGCGGGCACGCTGGTCGTCACCAGCATCTGGGAGGGTGAAATCAAATACAACCCGAATTCCGTCGTCATGACGGAGAAGAAGATCATCGGCAGCATCTGCTACTGCAACGATTTTCCCTCCACCATCGCCATGATGGCCGACGGGCGCATCAAGGCGGAAGGCTATATCACGAAGCGGATCGCTTTGGACGACATTGTGAAGGAAGGCTTCGGGACCTTGACCGGCCCCGACAAAAAAGCGCAGGTCAAAATCATTGTGACGCCCGAGCCGTCCCTTCTGTAAAACCTGAGATAAATTTTGCGCCTCTCCGGCAGTTTTGTGCTGCTACGGAGAGGCGCTT
>JAEWRF010000079.1 GCA_023460155.1 Bacillota bacterium
GCTTCCGTTAAAAATGCCCTGATATCCTCCATCTTTTACCCTCCGTTCCGGCTGAGCCATACAAGCAGGACGGAAATGTCGGCCGGGCTGACGCCCGAAATTCTCGACGCCTGCCCCACGTTGGCCGGCTGAACCGCCTGCAGCTTTTCCTGCGCTTCCACCCGCAGGCCGAGAATCGCCTTATAATCCGTCGGAACCGGCAGCGCTTTGTTTTCCAGCCGCCGCATCTCCGCGATCTGCGCTTTCTGCCGGTTGATGTAGCCCTCGTACTTGAGCTCGATTTCCGCGTTCTCGAAAATTGCATCCGGCAGTTCGGGACGCGACGCATCGATTTCTTTTAGATCGGCGTAGGAAACCTGCGGCCTGCGCAGCAATTCCGAGAGCCGAATTCCGGTGGTAACCGGCGACGTTTCATGTGAAACAAGGATCTGATTCAGCGCTTCCGACGGCGGCAGCACTGTGTTTTTCAGGCGCTCGAGCTCGCTGCGCTTCTGATGTTCCTTCTCCTCGAAGCGCGCCCAGCGGGCGTCGCCGATCAGGCCGATCCGGCGGCCGATCGGGGTGAGGCGCTCGTCGGCGTTATCCTGCCGGAGAACCAGGCGGTATTCGCTGCGGGAGGTCATCATGCGGTACGGCTCGTCCGTGCCCTTCGTGATCAGGTCATCTACCAGCGTGCCGATATAGGAATTCGAGCGGTCGAGAATCATCGGCTCTTTCCCGAGGATTTTCAGGGCGGCGTTCACGCCCGCCACAAAGCCCTGCGCGGCGGCTTCCTCGTAGCCGGAGCTTCCGTTGAACTGACCAGCTCCGTAAAGGCCGGGGAAATCGCGGAATTCCAGCGTGGGGCCCATCTGGAGCGGATCGGCGCAGTCGTATTCGATCGCATAGGCGGTGCGCATGATCTCAACGTGCTCAAGACCGGGAATCGTGCGGTAAAACGCGAGCTGCACGTCCTCGGGGAGCGACGAGCTCATGCCCTGCAGGTACATTTCCTCGGTATCCAGTCCGCAAGGCTCGATGAAGAGCTGGTGCCGCGCTTTTTCCGGGAAACGCACCACCTTGGTTTCAAAACTCGGGCAGTAGCGCGGCCCGACGCCTTCGATCTTTCCGCTGAAAAGAGGTGAGCGGTCCAGATTTTTGAGGATGATCTCCTTGGTCTTTTCATTCGTCCACGTAATGTGGCAGACCGCGCGGTTTTTGCCGGGATGAAGCGTGTCGTAGGAGAACGGCACAACCGGGTCGTCGCCCTCCTGCACCTCGAGATTTGTGAAATCGATGCTTGATTTCAGCACGCGCGCGGGAGTTCCGGTTTTGAAACGGCGCAGGGAAAGGCCGAGCTTCTGGAGCGACTCGCCGAGGAACGCCGCCGGGAACATCCCGTCCGGCCCGCCGTCGTAGGAGATTTCGCCGATGTAGATTTTCCCGGTGAGGTACGTTCCGGTCGCGAAGACGACGGCCTTCACCGTGTACTCCGCTCCCATGCGGGTCCCGACAAGCCAAAGATCGTTCTCCCCGCGGGTAACGGAAACGACCTCAGCCTGCCTCAGAAACAGATTCGGCTGGAGCTCCAGCTTGTGCTTCATTATTTTTCCGTATTCCCGGCGGTCGATCTGGGCGCGGAGGGAATGCACGGCGGGGCCTTTGCCGCGGTTGAGCATCCGGCTCTGGAGGAAGCACTCGTCGGCGGTGCGGCCCATCTCGCCACCGAGCGCGTCGATCTCCCGAACCAAATGGCCCTTCGCCGTTCCGCCGATCGACGGATTGCACGGGCAGTTGCCGACGGCGTCCATGTTGATGGTGAACACCAGCGTGCGGCAGCCAAGGCGCGCGGAAGCGAGGCCCGCCTCAATGCCGGCGTGGCCTGCGCCGATTACGGCGACATCGTAAATTCCTGCATCGTATTTCAAAGACATTCCCTCCTAAGGGCAATTTATCATTTATTTCCCGGGCAGGTTGAAGCAGGCTGAGCCTGCACGCAATTCTTTACTCAAACCGGCTTAGTGGATCCGAAGGTGAGAGAATGGTTTTTTCTTTCGGCTGTCCGCAGTCATGGTCCGCCGTAGGCGCGTGAGACGCTTTGCGTCCAAAGTGCGAACAAGGGGGGAACTTCGACCCACCGACGAGAGGGTTATCTAAGCGTGTCCCCCTGTACTCCCCGGCACTCCCCATCAGCCCCGGCTATGTTCTAAAGTCATCCGGTTTTCATTGTTACCTTCCCGGTCTTTAATCTGCGTGCGCTTTGTTAAGGCAAAAGGAATCAAGCACAAGAATGTTTCAACAAACTTCAGGTAAACGGTTGAAAATCGAACCGTTTTTATAAGATTACGGGAGCATATAAAAACCGACCCGGCAAACCAAACTCTAAATATACTCCGTGCCAGACGCCGGGTATTTGACTGCGGACTCGGTCCGCCTACTTGCCGACGCAGAAATGGGAGAATACGGAGTCCACCACCGCCACGGACGCGCGCTCACCGGTCAGCTCCAGAAGCGCGTTGACCGCCTCTTCCACCGATACCGTCACCGCGTCGAACGTCATCCCCGCATGTAGCGCACCGAGCGCTTCCTCCACCGCACCCAAAGCGCGGCGCGCGTCATCCCTCTGCCGCGACGTGAACAGCATCCCCTCCGCCGGGTTCAGCTCCGCCGTCTTAAGCACCTCCGCCACCGCCGCGCTTAATTCGGAAAGCCCTTCTCCCGACCGGGCGGAAATTGTTACTATTTGTCTATATTTAGTATTAATATACTCTCTGTCAATAATTTCCGGCAGATCACTCTTGTTCAGCACCGCCACGCAGGGAGTATTCCCGATTGCTTCGGTCATGCGAAGGTCCTCGGAATCCAGAGCGCGGGAGACGTCGAACACTGCAAGTACCAGCTGAGCGGAGCGGAGCCGATCGTAAGCCCGGCCGACACCGATGCTCTCGACAGGATCGTCGGTTTCGCGCAGTCCGGCGGTATCCGCCAGCCGGAGCGGAACGCCGCCGAGCAGGACGGTGTCCTCCACAATGTCGCGGGTCGTGCCGGGCATCTGCGTAACGATTGAGCGCTCGCAGCCCGCAAGAAGGTTCATCAGGGTGGATTTCCCGACGTTCGGCCGCCCGGCGATCACCGTTTCGACCCCTTCGCGGATCGCCCGCCCCGCTTCGAACTGCCCGAGAAGGGCGGAAAGCTCCGCCTGCGCGGAGGAAAGCGACAGCTCCAACTCGGGGGCGGTCACCTGCGGAATGTCATCCTCCGGGTAATCGGCCCAGGCGGAAAGGTGCGCCGCCGCGCCGATCAGTGTTTCCCTCACCGCGCGGATGCGTTTTTCAAGTGCTCCGTCCCGCGCTGCAAGGGCGGCCTTCGCGGCCTGTTCCCCCTGCGCGGAGACGAGCTGCATCACCGATTCCGCCTCGGTCAGGCCCAGCTTTCCGTTCAGAAAAGCGCGGCGGGTGAATTCCCCCGCCGCCGCCGGCACGGCCCCGGCTTCGAGCACCGCGCCAAGCAGGCGCCGCACGCCGTACAATCCGCCGTGGCAGGAAAGCTCCACCACGTCCTCACCGGTAAAGCTGGCAGGAGCGCGGAAATTCAGAGCGACCGCCTCGTCGATGTCTCCGGTTGTGTCGTGAACCCGCCCGTAGAGAGCGGCGTAGCCCGCGAGGTCCTCCAGCTTTTTTCCGCGTGCGGAGGTGAAAACGCGCGAGGCGATCTCCCGGGCGCGCGGCCCGGAAATGCGCACGATGCCGATCGCGCCCGGTGCCTGCGCCGTGGAAACCGCCGCGACGGTATCCCGCGATGAATGATATAATTCCATTTGAATCCCTCAAAAAAAGAGGGCAATCCCCGAAAGAACCGCCCTCATACCAATGTTCAGTTTTTGGAATCGATCCTTCCGTAGAGCGGCGCCTTGCCCTCCGGCTGGAAAGCCGGCTTTGCGGGGGACGGAACCGGCCTTGCGGGCGGAGCGGACGGTCTTGCGGATGGTGCTGCGGCCGGACGCGGAGACTGGGGATGACCCGGGCCGCGCGGCGGCCTTGCACCGTATTCGCCCTGCTGTCTCGGTTTGCCGTAAGGCGGGCGGTGATTATTCCCGGACGGGGCTCCGCCGGGACGCCGGTTGTTGTTGCTGTTGAACGGACGGCGCGGCGCGGGACGCTCCCCCGCCTCCGGACCGATTACCACATGCCGGCCGAGGTCCTCGCCTTCCGACCAGGATTTCGCCCCCTCCACGGACTGCACCGCGGTGTGGATAATCCGGCGCTCATACGGATTCATGGGCTCCAGACTGGTGTTTTTCCCGGTGCGAAGCGACTTTTCCGCCATCTTTTTGCCGAGCGCCTCAAGGGTCTGCTTCCGTTTATCGCGGTAATTTCCGATGTCAAGCGTAACGCGGTAATAAGCGTTTCCCCCGTGGTTTGCGACCAGCCCGGCAAGGTACTGCAGCGCGTCCAGTGTTTCGCCGCGGTGCCCGATCACGTAGCCTATGTCGTCGCCCTCCAGACTTAAAAGCGCACCGTTTTCTTCTTCCTTCACCGAAACCTGCACCCTTGAAAGTCCCATGCACGCGATCACCGATTTCAGATATTCGGCCGCCACCTGGGCAGGGTTGTCCTCGATATAGACGCGCACTTTTGCAGGGCTTCCCCCGAACAGACCGAAGGTCTTTTTCGTCGGCATTTCAAGAATCTCGAACTCCGCATCATAGGTTTCCACCCCGAGCTGTCTGCACGCGGCTTCCCGCGCCAGTTCCACCGTTTCGCCGGTCCCGAACGCTTCTTTCATAATGTGACACCTCCCGGAAATTCCGATCCCTGTTGTTCGAACTTTTATCTTGTTTTACTTTTTCGGCTTTTTCGGTTTGCTCTGCTGCAGGGGAAGTTCCGCCTGCTTCCGCCTTGCTTCGGGCAGCGGCGCCATCTGCGCCTCTTCCGTTTCGCGCAGGGCAATGCGCCCCGCTTCGGCACGGGCATTGAGATCCTCAGGGTTGTACCAGATGTTGAGAATCAGCGTCTGCAGGAATCCGGTCACCGTGGAGATGATCCAGTAAAAACCGATGGCGGCGGGCATCGTGCAGGCAAGCCACGCGGTAAAGAGCGGGAACACATAGAGCATCGCCTTCATGCAGCCTTGCTGCTGCTGCATTCCGGGCTGGAGTTTATTCATGAAATACTGGCTTGCCAGAGATGAGGCAAGGCACAGAAACGGAATAATCCACAGGTTGGAGCGGAACAGCGTCCCGAAAAGATTGGACGCGTCACACGGTGTATCCAGCAGATTCAGCCCGAGAAATTTGAACCCGTGGCTGAAGAATTCCATTTTAGAGAGCTCGTCGCCGCTGAACATCGTCAGGAACGGCTTGAGATCCGAATAATTCTTAACAATATCAATCTGCACATACTGCGCGTTGAACGTGGAACCGATGCCGGGAAGTTTGGTCATCATCGCGGTGGCCTTGGCAATCGAGTCGCTGGAAACATGAAGCGCATTCTGCAGCGGGTACAGCACGGTATAGTAAAGGCCCATCAGAATCACAAGCGGAACCGCCATGGTCATGCAGCCGCTCGCCGGGTTGATGCCTTCCTTTTCATACAGCTTCTGCGTTTCTTCCTGTATTTTTGCCTTGTCGTTGCCGTATTTTTTTTGCAGTTCCTTCTGCTTTAAGGCCATTTTGCTGTTGGCCGCCATGGAAATCTGCTGCTTGATGGAAAACGGAAACAGAAGCAGCTTCATCGCGACGGTAAACAGGATAATCGCAACCCCGTAGTTCCGGACGATCTGGTAGAAAAACCAGAGAAGATACCCGAGGGCACCGCCGAAAAAATTGAAGATCTCTGTCATACGGAAAATACTCCTCTATCGGTTAACGCTTTTTCCGCTTCTCCGGAACGGGGTCGTACCCGCCGCGGGAGAACGGATTGCAGCGCAGAATGCGGAACAATGCGAGCCAGAACCCCTCAAAGGCGCCGAACCGCTCAATTGCCTCGACGGCGTAATTGGAGCAGGTGGGGTAATATTTGCAGCAGGGCCTTTTATAAGGGGAAAGGGCCGTCTGGTAAAAACGGATGCACGCAATCAGGACGCGTTTCATTTCAGTACTCCGGTGTTTTTCAGGTGCTGCGCCATCACGCGGGTGACGTCGGCGCATTTCAGAAACGGCGTTTTCGCCCTTGCGACGAAAACGATATCGTAGCCGGGGCTGAGCCTTTCGGAAAGAGAGCGGAAGGCTTCGCGAATCAGCCTGCGTGACCGGTTCCGTTTCACGGCGTTGCCCGTTTTCTTGCTGGTGGTGATGCCCACGCGCGTGACACCCACCCGGTTTTTCATCACGTAGGAGACCAGCGCCGGATGCACGCAGGATTTCCCCTTTGCATAAAGGCGGCGGAAATCCCGGTTTTCCTTCATCGGCAAAAACAAGTTCATCTTTTCCAATCGCAATCTTTTTTCTCTTCGGGGAAAAGCGCATCGGCTAAAAAGAAAGGCCACGCTCGGTGGCCCAGAACGCCGGCGGCGATCGGTCTCCGCCTCCCCGGCGCGGAGACGCCGCCCGAAAAAACCGCGGATCAGTAAGTCAGCTGTGCGCGGCCTTTCTGTCTGCGGCGGGAAAGCACCTTGCGGCCATTGGCGGTCGCCATGCGCTTACGGAAGCCGTGCTCCTTTTTCCGATGGAGCTTTTTGGGCTGATAGGTACGAAGCATAAAAACCCCCCTTTCACAGGAACCCTGTGCGAAACATTATATCTTATCACCCGCCGGCCTGTCAACGTTCATTTTCCGCTAAAAAGGTCGGAAAAAAAGCCGGCCGACACTATCCTTCGAACAGTTTGTCCCATACTGTTTAATATACCACAAGATAAGCAAAATGCAAAGAAAAAATCTGAAATAAATATTTTGCGCCCCGGCAGGAGAAAACGCACCCGGCAGCGCCTGCCGGTGCGCGAAGAGGAGAAAAGGATCATTTGAAAATTGTGAAAAACTGTGTTATGATTAGATATGATTCGCAATATGCCGATTTCTCATTAAGAGAAACAGTGGCAAATAACGGCAAATGGGGTACGTTGTAAAAATGGATTCGTTCACGGAAGTTTGGAATCTGGTCTGCGCTTTCTGCAAAACTAAAATCACGGAGATCGCATATTCCACATGGATTTCTCGGATCGAGCCGCTCACTCTGGATTTTTCGGGAGGGGTGGCGGTTCTGAAGGTGCCGAATGAGCTGCACCGGCAAACCGTCATGCATTATTACATGGATCTGCTGGAGGAGGCGTTCCGCCAGATTTTCAGCCAGGAAATTCAGATCCGAATTTGTATTCCGGAGGAACTGGAATCGGAGAAGAAAAAAGAGGAAGCCGCCGAGAACAGCGACAACTACGAATTCACCTTCGACACCTACATTGTGGGCTCTTCCAACAAATTCGCCCACGCGGCCTCAATGGCTGTGGCGAGCAAGCCGGCGACGCTTTACAACCCGCTTTTCATTTACGGAAATTCGGGTCTCGGCAAAACGCACCTGCTCTACGCCATAAAAAATGAAATCGGACATACCCACCCCGACATGGACATCGTCTACATTAAAGGCGACGAGTTCACGAACGAGCTGATCGAGGCGATCCGCCGCGGCACCACCGGGGAATTTCACCAGAGATACCGCAAGGCCGACGTTCTGTTGGTGGACGATATTCAGTTCATCGCGGGCAAGGATTCCACACAGGAGGAATTCTTCCATACCTTCAATACGCTTTACGAAGCGAAAAAACAGATTGTACTTACCTCCGACCGGCCGCCGAAGGACATCGCCACGCTGGAGGAGCGTCTTCTGACGCGCTTTGAGTGGGGCCTGACCGCCGACATTCAGCCGCCGGATTTTGAAACCCGCATCGCTATTATAAAAAGAAAAGCGGAACTTCTCAAGATCGATCTTCCCGACAGCGTCACCGAATACATCGCAAACCGGCTGAAAAACAACATCCGTCAGCTCGAAGGCGCCGTCAAGAAAATGAAAGCGTACTATCTCCTGAACGGCGAACCGCTGAGCATCAATACGGCGCAGGCGGCCATCAGCGACATCATCAACAACGATCAGCCCACGCCCTTCACCGTCGAAAAAATCATCGACGAGGTGGCGCGCACTTACGGTACCACGGCGGAAGACATCCGGTCCTCCAAGCGCAGCGCCAATATTTCCAACGCGCGGCAGATTGCCATTTATGCCATCCGTGAGATTACGCAGATGCCGATGACCTCCATCGGAAAGGAATTCGGGGGACGCGATCACTCCACCGTAGTGTACGCAATCCAGCAAGTTGAAAAGCTGATCCTCCGCGACCCGAAGACAAAGGCCACCGTCGAAGATATCATCAAGAATATCCGCGATCGGTAACCCTGAAAACGCGCTGTTGAATTTGTTTTCAACGTTTCACAATCCGTGTGGAAAACCGGCCGTCCCCGAAAAAATCTTTCCCCGAAATTTTAAACTTCTTTTCAACATTCCCCACAGAGTTTTCAACAACTTGTTAAAAACCCAAAAAATATACAAGTTGTTAACCTTCTCTTAACAATCGAAATTTTTTTCCCGTTGACGCGAAACGTCAGGCGCAGTCCGGCTTTTCCCATATTTTCCACTTTTGCGCGCATACTACTCCTAAAACTGAAAAAAGACAATAACTAACATATAAAAAAGGAATCGGGCGAGAATCGGATGAAACTAACCTGCGAAAGACAAAAATTAAATGAAGCGGTGTTGAATATCCAAAGGGCCGTTTCTACCAAATCCACCGTACCGGCGCTCGAAGGGATTCTGCTGAAGGCAGAAGATGATTCCCTGCAGCTCTGCGGCTACGACCTGGAGCTCGGCATGACCACCTCCATCCCTGCGCAGATCAGCGAAGAAGGCAGCGTTGTGCTGAGCGCCCGTCTGCTCGGCGATATTGTTCGCCGGCTCGCGGCGGAACAGGTTGACCTTTCGGCGGACGCAAAGCAAATGACCACGATCACCTGCGGCAGCGCGGAATTTTCCATCGTCGGCATTCCGGCGCAGGAATATCCGGAGCTCCCGGCCATCAACGGCGAATCGAGCCTGAAAATTCCGGGCGGCATTCTGAAAAGCATGATCCGGCAGACTTTGTTCGCGGTCGCGGAAAACGACGCGAAACCGATTCACACCGGAACCCTGTTCGAGCTCGGCGACGACTGCATCCGTCTGGTTTCGGTCGACGGCTACCGGCTTGCAATCCGGGAAGAAAAAATTCAGGGCGCGGAGAAAAACAGCTTTGTCGTACCGGGCAAAACGCTCGGCGAGATTCTGAAGCTTCCGGCGGACGACGATCAGGAGATTGAACTGCAGGTCGGGCGCCGCCACATTCTGTTCGGAATCGGAAATTACACCGTGATCTCCCGCCTGCTGGAAGGCGAATTTCTCGATTACCACGCGGCACTCCCGAATGCCTCCTCTACGGAGATCCGGGTTTCCGTCCGCGATTTCATCGACAGCGTCGAGCGCGTTTCCCTGCTGATTACCGACCGGCTGAAAAGTCCGGTGCGCTGCGTGTTCGAAGAAAACGAAATCCGCATCTCCTGCGCGACGGCGATTGGGCGCGCAAGCGACCAGCTTTCCGCAAAAATTGAAGGCGAAGCGGTGGAAATGGGATTTAACAACCGCTTTTTGCTGGACGCCCTCCGGAATTCGGACTGCGACGAGGTAAAAATCCTGCTGAACGGGCCTTTAAGCCCCATGAAGATCCTGCCGCCGAAGGGAGAAGAATTCACGTTTCTGGTCCTTCCCGTTCGGCTGAAAACCTCGGCGGAATAAAAAAAGGAGTGCTATGGAACCGAAAAAAGTTGAGATTAACTCCGAGTTTATCCGTCTGGATGCCATGCTGAAACTTGCCGGGGCCTTTGTGACCGGCGGGCAGGCCAAGGAAGCAATTCAGGGCGGGCAGGTTCTTGTCAACGGGGAACCGTGCACGATGCGCGGCAAAAAAATGCGCCCCGGCGACAAGGCCCGGTACCAGGACAGGGACTACGAGGTGTCCGCCGGGTGAACGTGAATCGTCTCGAGTGGGAAAACTACCGCAACCTGAGCCTCGGCGAAATTTTCCCCTGCGAAACGGTCAATGTGATCTGCGGGGAAAACGCCCAGGGAAAAACCAATCTGCTGGAAGCGCTGTGGCTGTTCACGGGGGGCCGGTCGTTCCGGGGAGCCCGTGACGCGGAGCTTGTTGCCCGCGGCGAAGAACGTGCGGCGCTCCGGCTCGGATTCTTCTCTCAGGAACGCGGACAGGATGCGGAGATCCGCATAACAGGGGGGCACCGAACCGCCCTGCTCAACGGGATCCCAAAAAAATCCTGCTCCGAGCTGATCGGGGTTTTCTGCGCGGTGATCTTTTCCCCGGAGCACATTTCCCTGATCGGCGGCGCCCCGGCCCTGCGCCGGAATTTTCTGGACGCCGCGCTCTGTCAGGAAAAGCCGGGCTATGCCGGAACTCTGGCCGGCTATAACCGAACCCTTTACCAGCGCAACGCGCTTTTGAAGGATATTCCCCGCCACTCCGAACTTCTCGACACGCTTGACGTGTGGGACGCGAAGCTTGCTTCCCTTGGGGAAAAGGTGACACGGATGCGCCTCGCCTACCTCGACCGGCTGCGGGGCCCGGCCGCGGAATTCTACTCCGGCATCTGCGCCGGACGGGAGGAGCTTTCCCTCCAATATTTGAGCAGCGCCGAAAATCTGGCGGAAGCGCTCGCGGCTTCCCGTGCCGCGGATGTCGTGAACGGATACACGGGGGCGGGACCCCACCGCGACGACCTCGCCGTGCTGATTGATTCGCAGAGCGCGAAAAGCTACGGCTCGCAGGGGCAGAAGCGCTCCGCCGTGCTCGCGTTAAAACTCGCGGAGGCGCGGCTGCTCTCCCACAGCGCCGGGGAAAATCCGGCGGTGTTTCTGGACGACGTACTGAGCGAGCTGGATTCCGGCCGGCAGGAATATCTTTTAAACCACCTCGGGGAATATCAGGTGTTCCTCACCTGCTGCGAACCGGGCGCAGCGCGGCAGCTCCGCGGCGGGCGGGTCTTCCGCATGGAGCACGGGGAGCCGACACAGGAGACGGAAAGTTAAATCGATCCGCAGGGAACGGAGAAAGAGGACTGAATTTTATGTATCTTCACCTCGGACAGGATACGGTAATCAGCATGAGTGACATCATCGGGATTTTTGATCTGGAAACCTCTACCCTTTCCAAAAGCACCCGCGCCTATCTCGCGGCGGCGCAGAAGGCCGGGCATGTAGTGAACGTCTCCATGGAAATGCCGAAGACCTTCGTTCTCTGCAGGGACAAGAAAAAACAGGAAACCATCTACGTCTCCCAGATTTCGTCCTCCACTCTTCTGAAACGTTCCGGTTTCACCGACGAAATCTCCAACGTATGACGCCGAGCGTCGGTCAAATCGCCTACGGCGAACACGGCTATAGACGGGTGATAAAAATTTTAGTTTATCGCGACGGAGACGCGCTGAAATAGTCCGGTGAGGAAAATTTACACGGCCAAAGCCGTGTGAGAAAATCTTTAGCTTACCGCGACGGAAACGCACTGAAATAGCTCGTTAAGGTAAATTTACACAGCTTTGGCCGGGTGAGTTAATCGTAAATGTGACAGAAAACGGCACTTGCAAGAAAAATGGCTATGGTTAATTTCTCAGCTTAAGTTGGCCCCGCCGTAGGCGGATTTGAAAAGGCGCTCGGCGCCCCCGGAGGTGATTGAAATGAGCTTTCATATACCGAGATGCCCCTACTGCGGGAAGAAGCTCAGCTATTTGAGCGCGTGGGCCGTCAAGACGCAGGGGGAATACCGCTGCAAAAAGTGCGGCGGGTATTCCGATGTCGTGCTCGGGCAGGGTCTTTATGTTCTTTCCCTCATCATGACGGCGGCGGGCGCGGTTTGTTTTCTGCTGGCCTTCATCAAGATTCAGGAGCTGAACCTCTTTTCGGTCCTGATGGTAGTGATTCCCTTTGCTTTGTTTTTCCTGCTGTCCGTATTCTTCGTCCGGCTGCGGAAGATCGAGGGGGGCGCGGAGCCACAGAAGGGTGTGCCGCGCAAAGTGCCTCAGCTCGCGAAACGGGCGGTTGCGCAGGGCAGTGCCGGAGCGCCGCAAAGATCGCCGCGCTCAATGGTGCCTGAAATTCTTCCGCCGGAGCCGAGGAGTACTCCCCACTCTCCGTCAGGTCTCCCAGAAACCCGCACTCCGGCCCGGAGAAACCCGGGCGCCGGAATCCCGAGGCGATAGCGATGTTGAAGCTTCCGCTCTGCCCCCACTGCGGGGCGCGGTTCCTTTACCCGGATGTGAAAAAAATCATGAAGGCCGGAACCGGTACATGCCCAAACTGCGGAAAACCGTTCCGCACGGCGGGCAAACCGCAGAGGGCCGCGCTGTTCGCGGCGGCGGCGCTTTTAATGATCGCCGCAAACTGCCTGTTACTTGAGATTCCCTCAATGAATCTGTTGTTTCTTACCGTGACGACCGCCGCGGGTGTCGTCGTCACATGGCTGCTGATTCCGTTTACCGCCCGCTTGAAGTAACCGCCCGGAGTTCTGCGATTCCGCCGGCTGTACAAACCGATCTGAAGGCCCGGAGCTGCCGGGCGAACTGGAGGGTTCAATTTTGGATTTTAGCAAAGTGACGCAGTCGAACGAAGCGTACGACGAAAGCGAGATTCAGGTTCTGGAAGGCCTCGAGGCCGTCCGGAAGCGGCCTGGCATGTATATCGGCTCCACGGGGCCCCGCGGGCTGCACCATCTGGTCTATGAGATCGTGGATAACGCCATCGACGAAGCCCTTGCCGGCTACTGCGACAAAATCGACGTCGGCATTGAGCCCGGCGATATCATCTGCGTCACCGACAACGGACGGGGAATCCCGGTCGGCATCCACCATCAGGTCGGCATTCCGACGGTGACGGTCGTTTACACCATGCTGCACGCGGGCGGAAAATTCGGCGGCGGCGGCTACAAGGTTTCCGGCGGTCTGCACGGCGTGGGCGCTTCCGTGGTGAACGCTCTTTCCGAGTGGCTGGAGGTTGAGGTTTTCAAGGACGGCATCGTTTATTTTCAGCGTTTTGAGCGCGGCAAACCCGTCACCGAGCTGGAACAACGCGGTGCGACCGAGCAGGTCGGCACGCGGGTGCGGTTCAGGCCGGATGCGGAAATTTTCCGCGAAACGACTTCCTTCGATTACGAAACGCTGCAGACCCGTTTGAGAGAACAGGCATTTTTAAACGCCGGTGTTCACATCGTCCTGTGGGACGGGCGCAATGAAGAAGACCGGAGAGAGGACGATTTCTGCTACTCCGGCGGTATCAGCAGCTTTGTGGAGTACATCAATAAAAAGAAGGCCGTTGAGGTTGTCCACCCGGATATTATTCACTTTTCGGCCGTCGCGCCCGACGATTCCGCCACGGCGGAGGTCGCCATGCAGTACAACGATTCGTACAACGAGCTTCTGCTTTCGTTCGCGAACAACATCCACACGACTGACGGCGGCACGCACGAAGACGGCTTCAAGCGCGCCCTCACCCGCGTGATGAACGATTATGCCCGGAAATTCGGCATTCTGAAGGAGAACGACAAGAATCTTTCCGGTGAAGATTTCCGGGAAGGACTCACCGTTGTCGTCAGCGTCAAGATGCGCGAGGCCCAGTTCGAGGGCCAGACCAAGGCCCGCCTCGGCAACACCGAAATCGGCACGCTCGTGGGCAACATGGTCTACGACAAGCTGTCCGTTTATCTGGAGGAAAATCCCGCCACGGCCCGCGCAATCTTCGACAAATCGCTTGCCGCCGCCCACGCGCGCGAGGCTGCGCGCAAGGCGCGCGAGATGGTTCGGCGCAAATCCGCGCTGGAAGACGCAGCGCTGCCGGGCAAACTGGCCGACTGCCAGAGCCGCAACCCGGACGAAACCGAAATCTACATCGTCGAGGGCGATTCCGCCGGCGGCTCCGCAAAAGGCGGACGCGACCGGAAATACCAGGCCATCCTGCCGCTCTGGGGCAAGATGCTCAACGTGGAAAAGGCCCGGCTCGACAAGGTGTACGGCAACGAAAAGCTAATGCCGATCGTCACCGCGCTCGGCTGCGGAATCGGCGAGGAATTCGACCTGAAAAAGCTCCGCTACGGCAAGATTATCATCATGGCCGATGCCGATGTCGACGGCTCGCACATCCGCACGCTGCTGCTGACCTTTTTCTTCCGCTTCATGAAGCCGCTCGTCGAGGAAGGCCACGTTTACCTCGCGCAGCCGCCGCTCTTCCGCCTGACCAAGGCGAAAAAGCACTACTACGCCTACACCGATCAGGAGCGCGACCGGCTGATGGCCGAACTCGCCGCGAATTATGAAATTCAGCGCTACAAGGGCCTCGGCGAAATGGACCCCGACCAGCTTTGGGAAACAACCATGAACCCCGAAACCCGCATCATGCTCCGCGTGGAAGTGGAGGACGCCGCCGCCGCGGATGAGGCGTTCACCGTTCTGATGGGCGATAAGGTAGAGCCGCGCCGGGATTTCATTGAAAAGAACGCGAAATATGTTCAGTTCCTTGACGTATAATTTACTGGAATTGTACGAGAGGTTTTAAACTTTAAGCCGAAGCTTCCGGGGAACCGCAAAAAAAGACGGAAAATCCGGGGGCACGGCGCGTATACTGGTACCAAAGCCAAAAAACGAACAGTCCGACGAAATCAGAAGGAGAAGCAGAGCCATGTTACTAACCATGATTCAGGAAGCGACGGCAAGAAACGAGCGAAAACAGGAAACCGAAGCGCAGGATGCCGCAGGGGACCCTGGGCCGGAGCGAAGTAGCTGGGACGGCCCGCACGCAGAAATCGTGTCGGACGACGCCGAGAAATTCGAAGAGCAGCAGACGGGGGTGCAGCTTTCCTACACCCTGAAGGAGCAGGAAATCTACAATTTCCTCAACAGCGCGGAAGCAAGAGAGAGAAGCAAGAAAAAATACTTAACGGATATTTTTTGCATTATATTGCTTTTTGCACTCTATATCTTTAACTGCGTGTACAGCAAACGGTTTGATCTGCCGATGTTCTGTCTGATTGCGGCTGTTTCCGTTGTTCTGAGCTATTATCTCAGGCGGGTGAGGCCCCGGATGAAAAGCCGGGCGGATGCGGAGGTTATAGCGGAAGAAGCGGTGCAGATGACGGTATACCCGGATTACATTCTGCTCGGCGAGCAGGAAATTCCGCTGGACGGAACCTGGGAGCGCGTCGTTACGGAACACATGATCGCCCTGTTTCCGCAGAAAAAGGACGAATACACGGTGCGGCCGATTTACCTCCCTCTGCGGTGCATGGAACCTGCCATTCTCCCTGAAGTTCAGGCCATGCTCTTTGCCGGCACCCACCCGGCAGCGTGACGCTGCATCCAAAGGCCCGGCGTTTTACACGGAGTTAAATTCTACACTTTGTTTGCCGGGACGGTTTTTTAGATTCTCAGAAAACTAAAGTCATGCCCGCCGTAGGCGAGCGGCGAGTCGCCGCAGACAAGGCCCGGAGTTTACATGGAGTAAATTTTTAGCTTAGTTGGCCGGGACGGTTTATAGATTCTTGATTTTTCATGATAGTATAATAGCAGAGTTGGGAAAAGCTTACAGAGAGCATACCCGGAGTAAAATTCTGAAAACGGGTATGTGGAGAGACTGTCCCGCCACAAAAAGCTTCCTGTTTACAGGTTGCGCAACGGCGGGCCATTGGATCCAGCGTCACGCTGGCGTAAGCGATTAGAAAGGGTTTGTTGAATGGACGAGATCGAAGAAAACAGCCGGATTATAAACGTGGACCTGGAAAAGGAAATGAAAAAGTCCTTTCTGGATTACTCCATGTCGGTCATTGTGCAGCGCGCGCTGCCGGATGTGCGCGACGGTTTGAAGCCGGTGCACCGGCGGATCCTTTACACCATGTTTGAGAATAACCTGATGCCGGACCGGGCGTACCGCAAATGCGCCGATACCGTAGGCTCCGTGCTCGGGCGGTACCATCCGCACGGCGACGCCTCGGTGTACGACGCCATGGTGCGTCTGGCGCAGGATTTCTCCATGCGGTACATGCTGGTGGACGGCCACGGAAACTTCGGCTCCGTGGACGGCGATCCTCCGGCCGCCTACCGTTATACCGAGGCCCGCATGAGCAAGGTCGCGGTGGAGATGCTGCAGGATATCGACAAGGAAACCGTCGATTTTCAGCCGAACTACGACGACCGACTCAAGGAGCCGGTGGTTCTGCCGAGTCATTTCCCAAACCTGCTGGTCAACGGTTCGACGGGCATCGCCGTCGGCATGGCCACGAACATTCCGCCGCACAACATGAACGAGGTCATCGACGGCGTCTGCACGCTGATCGATAACCCCGAAGCGACGCTCGACGACCTGATGAAGTCGATCAAAGGCCCGGACTTCCCCACCGGAGGCATCATCATGGGACGCCGCGGTATCCGGGAATCCTACACCACTGGCCGGGGCCGCATTCTGGTGCGCGCCCGCGCGGAAGTGGAAGAGGAAAAGAACGGCCGCTTTAATATCATCGTAACGGAACTGCCGTATCAGGTGAACAAGGCAAGGCTGATTGAGAATATCGCGGACTTGGTGAAGGAAAAGCGCATTGAAGGCATCTCCAACGTGGAGGATCACTCCGACCGCGACGGCATGCGCATCGTCATCAACGTCAAGCGCGACGCCTCCCCGCAGATCGTTCTGAATCAGCTTTACTCCTACACGCAGATGCAGACCACCTTCGGCGTGATCCTGCTCGCCATTTCGGGCGGCGAGCCGAAAACGCTCACTCTGCGCGACATGCTGGCCGAATACATCAAATTCCAGGAAAGCGTTGTCCGCCGCCGCACCCTATTCGAGCTGAAAAAGGCGGAAGAACGCGCTCACATCCTCGAAGGATTAAAAATCGCCGTCGACAACATCGACGAGGTCATCCGCATTATCCGGTCGTCGAAATCCATCCCGGAGGCTCGCGCCCGCCTGACCGAGCGCTTCGCGCTGGACGACCCTCAGACCCAGGCTATTGTGCAGATGCCGCTCGGCCGCTTAACCGGACTCGAACGCCAGAAGCTTGAGGACGAGCTGACCGCTCTGCTGGCGAAAATCGCGGATTATCAGGATATCCTCGCACACGAGGAGCGCGTGCTCGCCATCGTGAAGGAGGAGGCCATCGCCGTCAAGCAGAAATTCGGCGACGAGCGCCGCACCGAAATTGCTTCCATCGAGGGCGAAGTGGACGTCGAAGACCTCATCCCCGACGAGGAATGCATGCTGACCCTGACGCAGTTCGGTTACGTCAAGCGCCAGAAGACGGACGTTTACCGCACCCAGCGGCGCGGCGGACGCGGCGTTTCCGGCATGACCCGCCGCGAGGAGGACGTCGCGACGGATATGTTCGTGACCGGCACGCACGATTTCGTGATGTTCTTCACGAACCTCGGCCGCGTTTACCGCCTGAAATGCTACGAGATCCCGGAGGGCTCCCGCACCTCCAAGGGAATTAATATTGCAAACCTGCTGCCCATCGCGCAGGAGGAAAAGGTCACCTCGATGATCCGCGTGCAGGAATTCGACGGGGAAAGCTACCTCGTAATGGTGACGAAAAACGGAATCATCAAGCGCACCTCCCTTTCCGCCTACAATACCGCGCGGAAAGGCGGCGTAATCGCCATCGACCTCGACGAGGGCGACGAGCTTTCGTGGGTTCGCCTCACCGACGGCGACGCCCAGCTTCTTGTGGCGACGCGCCTCGGCATGGCCATCCGCTTCCATGAAAGCGACGTTCGCGCCATGGGCCGCACTGCGCGCGGCGTGAAGGCGCTTTCCCTGCGCGACGGCGACTGCGTCGTCGGCATGAGCGTGCTCCGCGCGGGCGGACTGGTACTCACCGTTTCGGAGACCGGCTACGGCCGCCTGTCGCAGATCGACGACTACCGCGTGCAGCAGCGCGGCGGCAAGGGCCTGCTCAACTACCATGTGGAACGCTACGGAGCCGTCGCGGCCATCAAGGTGGTCGACCTCAACGACGACGTAATCATCATATCTTCCGACGGCATCATCATTCGCTTCCAGGCGGAAACCATCCGCCTGTGCGCGCGTCCCTCGAAGGGCGTGCTGCTGATGCGCCTGACCGAAGACAGCAAGGTCGTCACGGTGGCCCGCACCGCCCACGACGACGAAGAGGAAACCGAAGTGCCGGAGGATGACGGCAGCGCCGACGAGGGCGCCGGAGAAGACACCGCGCCGGAGGAAGACTCCGCCGGTTCCGACGAGCCGACCGACTGATAAGGAGGGGCTTATGAAACCGTTCCAAATTTCCAGGATTCTGGCATGCGCATGCGCGGCGGCACTCCTGCTCGGGGGCTGCGCCCTGTTCCGCGCGGAGGATAAATCCTCCAGCTCGGCGGTTCCCGCCGCGAGCTTCGGCTCTTCCGCCGTTTCGCAGGAGAATGCCGGAAGCTCCTCAGAGGCGGAGTCCGCGCTTTCCTCGGCGGCAAGCTCCCAGGCAATGAGCGAGCCTGCCTCCTCGGAGCCCGGACCGGTCATTACCATCCAGACGGACAGCGAGGCCTTCAACGCGAAGTTCAAGGACAATCCGATCGACAAGGCCTACATTGCCGCCTCCAACAAAGCGGTTTCCACCGTCGACATGGTGAACGTCTCCAACCAGTACTCCCAGCTCTGGGAGGCTGAGGTGAAGCACGCTTATTCCGAGCTGACAAAGGCCGCGGGGGCAGATTCCAAGTTTAAGGACGAACAGCAGAAATGGGAAAGCGGCAAGGACGCCGCCCTCAAGAAGATCGGCAAGGACGCCGCCGCCGCGGGCGGAAGCATGGCGCAGGTGAACGAGGCCTCGCAGGTAATGGATTTTTACCGCAGCCGCGCCGCGCAGCTTTACCGCGAGCTGTATGATTACAATAAGAATTTTGATTACGCCTATTCGTCAAAATAATACTGTTTAATACAAATTATAATTTTATGAAAGGTCGCCCGGTTCATGTCAAAAAACAAATCTGTTTTCTTAGGAGTTTTAGGCGCAGTCTTTGTTTTGGTCCTGGCGGGTGTATTTTTATTAAACAGGCCGATTCCCACTTTTTCGGGTTACGGAGATAATGCCGTTTTAGGCGAGCTTAATCCGCCGGAACCGGCGGTTCAAGAGAAAAATTATGTTTCAAATCCGAACGGCGAAAGTCTGCTTTCGGTGGGAAGCCTTCAATTGAGCGGAATCGAAAACGTGGCCGATCTCAATGCGAAGAGCGATACAACCGGGAAACTGGAATGCTCCTTCCAATCCGTTCAGGGTGCTTTTAAGCTGATTCTGGTGTCAGGCAGCGGTAAGGTGACCCCTATTTTCGACAGCGAAAAACAGAAAAGCGGCTCCGTTGTCTCCGTTCCCTTTTCCAAAGGAACGAACGCTGTCCGCCTGGTAGGAAAGCCCGTTATGCTTACGGGTTTTTCAGCAAAATGGGCGGAAATTGATCGTTCGGAGCTGGCATAAAGATCAAAAACAGGCATAATTTGTAGTATTATGGTTTTATTATACAATCAGGAATCGAACGGGAAACAGGGGAACACGATGGAAATGAACGAAAAAACGCTGGACCAGAATTACATTTACCGCGGAAAAATCCTTGATTTTCATGTGGATCACGCAGCGCAGGCGAGCGGCCGAAGGGTGACGCGGGAGTGCGTGGACCATAACGGCGGGGTGAGCGTGGCGGTGCTGACCGGGCAGAATGAAATTTACCTGGTGCGCCAGTTCCGGTACCCGTACCGCCAGACGGTGCTGGAGACCCCGGCGGGCAAGCTTGAAAAGGGCGAGGACCCGTTTGAGGCGGCGAAGCGCGAACAGCGCGAGGAAACCGGTACCGTTGGGAAAAGCTACGTGGATCTCGGCAAAATGTATCCTTCCCCCGGCTACACGAACGAAGTGATATCTCTGTACGCCTGCCGCGTGGAATCCTGCGGCGCGCAGGACCTCGACGAAGGCGAAGTGCTGGAGGCGGAGAAAGTCCCGCTCCGCGAAGCGGTGGAAATGGTGCTGCACGGCGAGATTCCGGACGCGAAAACGCAGATCCTGATTCTGCGCGCGGAACGGCTCGTCGCTGACGGAAAGCTGTAGGAGGAAACGGGCGTATGAAGAAAAGCATTGAAATGACGCCGCGGCGGAAACGGCAGATGATGTACCTGGGGCTGTTGGCAATGGGGGTGCTGTTCGCCCTCTCCAGCCCGGACGGGGTATGGCTGCCGATCGCGCTTGCGGTTGCGCTCATCGTCGACGAGGTCCTCTATCTCATCGCAAAGCGAAAGCACGCGAAAAGCGGCGGCGAAGAATCGCAGCTGATCGAAACAACCGGAGTCGAAGTCGAAAAAAGCGGCGCGGCGCCGCAGTCAGAGACCCGGCCATCAGACAGGAAAGATGAGTAAGTTTTGTTAGCCGGGACAGGCGGCGCATCGCCGCTGATAATGGCCCGGCCAACGTGACGTTGGATCCAAAAGCCCGGCATTTCGCCGGGCTAAAATTTTAGGATTTGCCTGCCGGGACAGTCTTTCGAAATTCCAGATGTGAGCAACCCAAAACCATCCCGGCCAAAAGACGTAAAACACGGCAGTCGGTGACTTGGGGCGATAAAAAAAGACGGAAGAGTTTTACTCTTCCGCCAAATTTTTATATTCGTGGGAGTAATCCTAAACCATCTCGGCCAAAAGGCTTAAAATACGATAGAAGTTGGCTCGGAGCGATAAAAAAGGCAGAAGAGTGGAAAAACTCTCCCGCCCAAATAAGCTATAAAATTTGCAAATCCCCACGGCGGGGCTTTAGTCCAGATTTATCTGGTTCATCACAAGACCGGTGATGAGTTTGGGGTAGAAATAGGTGGATTTCTGGGGCATTTTCTCCCCTGCCGCCGCCACGTCGCGGATTTCGGTCACGCGGGTCGGGTTCAGGAGGAACGCGCACTGGCTCGCGCCGCTCTGAACGGAGGAAACGGCCTCTTCCAGCGAGCGGGTGTAGGTCAGGTTGATCTGCTTTGCCATGTTCTCCTTGTCGATGCCGAGAACGCGCTCCAGAATCAGGCTGTGCAGAACGGAAACGTCCAGCCCGCGGTACGCCGCGCTCTTGTCCGGGAAAACTTCCGCCATTGCGGATTCGTCTTTTAAAACAAGGAGCTTCCAGCTTTCGCCGCCGCCGTAATAGGCGAAGGCTTTTTTGCCCTGCTGATAGAGCGAGTTCAGCTCCGATTCCATACCGTCAAGGGAGGAATGACCGGTGATGACGAAGTATTCTTCGCAGCCCTTCAGGAGCTCCGCTTCGCTGAAATTGGAGAGCCCGCGGATAAGGCGGTGGGTCGGGAATACGACCAGCCCGTCGTGCTCCATGTCCACCAGCATCATCATCACGTAATCGGGGTCTTCCCCCTCGTAGCCCTGCTCGCGGCACCAGCGGCGGAAGTTCAGCGCGGTTTCGTAGCGGTGATGCCCGTCCGCAATGTAGAGTTTCCGGTCCGCGAAGTCGGCGGAGATCGCCTTGATGGCTTCCGGATCGTTGACCAGCCACATGCGGTGCGTGACGGCGCCGTCGGAGAATTCATAGCGCGGTTTTCCGGAGGAAAGCGCGTCGATGCGCGAAAGGGTCTTGTGCTCCTCGTCCATGTAGAGGGAGTAAATCTGGCTGAAATTGCAGAAGGTCGATTTCATCAGGTTGAACCGGTCTTCCTTTGCTTTCGAGAGCGTTTCTTCGTGCGGCAGGATTACGCCGGCAGAAAACTCCTCAAGTTTTACACGGCAGACGAACCCCTTGATCTTTTTTGTCTGACCGTAGGCGGTGAATTCTTCCTCGTAAATGTAAAAGCCCGGGTCGGAATCCTGCCGGAGGATGCCCTCCGATTCCCAGTCGTGCAGGGTCTGGCCCGCCTCGCCGTAGGGATCTTCCCCTTTCGGAAGCTCCAGACGGATGACGTTGTTCGGGTTTTCGGCGAGAAACGCCCTCTGCTCCTCCTCGCTGATGATGTCGTAAGGCGGGCAGGTAAGCGTTGAAATATCGCCGGCCTTCGCCGTGTAGCGCAGGGCACTGAATGGTTTGATTTCTGCCATGCTGTTTTTCCACCGTTTCTCCGCGCTTTGTTGAAAAAACTTCCGGAAAGTTCCCGCGCGGCAGGCGCTTTCCCCAAAAAGAATTCTAATTAAAGGACGCTTTGCGTCTGAAATTATTATACAAGTTCGGCAAATCGTTGTCAAAGCGGCATTGTTTATAAAAAAACTCCGAATAATTCAAGAAATGTTTACATTTTATTTGTTCCCGATTGTTAAAATAATAAGTACTTGTGAAGTTCAAGGGAACCGCGTCAGCGGAACCCAAGCAAACAGGAGGGAAAATCTATGATTGAGGTGAAAAACCTCTCAAAGCGCTACGGCGAGAACATCGCGCTGGACCGGATCAGCTTTTCCATCGGGGAAAACACCGTGGTAGGGTTCCTCGGGCCGAACGGAGCCGGAAAATCGACCACGATGAACATCATCACCGGGTACATCTCGGCGAGCGACGGGGACGTGACCGTCGGCGGCTTCAGCACGCTCGACAATCCGAACGAGGTGAAGAAGCAGATCGGCTACATGCCCGAAATTCCGCCGCTTTACCCGGACATGACGGTGCAGGAATACCTTGAGTTCATGTATGAGCTTAAGAAATGCACCCTTCCGAAGAAAAAGCACATCAACGAAATCTGCTCGCTGGTTAAGGTGGCGGATGTACGCAAACGGCTGATTGGCAACCTTTCGAAAGGCTACCGCCAGCGCGTTGGCTTCGCTCAGGCACTGATCGGAAACCCTCCTGTGCTGATTCTGGACGAGCCCACCGTCGGCCTCGACCCGAAGCAGATTATAGAAATCCGGAACCTGATCCGCAGCCTCGGCAAAAACCACACGGTTATTTTAAGCTCGCACATTCTGCCGGAAATTCAGGCGGTGGCGGACCGCATCATTGTGGTCAACCGCGGGCGGCTGGTCGCGGACGGCACCCCCTTTGAGCTGGAGCACGGCCTCGCGGGCCGCGGGCATCTGATCGCCCGGCTGGAGGGCAACCCCTCCGAGGTGGAAAAGGCTCTGCGCGGAATGAAGGGCGTCACCTCGGTGAAAAACTGCGGCGAAAAGGAACCGGGCGCTTGTGAATATGAGATTGAAGGCGGTGAGGGAACCGACCTGCGCCGCGCGGTATTTTCCACGGCCGCGAAGCGGGACTGGCCGCTGCTCTCGCTTTCGAGCACCGATCTTTCGCTGGAGGACGTGTTCCTGCGCCTGACCAGCGGCAACTATATGGGCGACTACGCTCAGACTGAAAAGAAAGGCGGGAGCGACACATGATCGCCATTGCGAAAAAGGAACTGCGTTCCTATTTTCTTTCCCCCATCGGGTACGTGTTTGTCAGCGTGATCCTGTTTTTGTTTGGGTATTACTATTTTCAGGTGCTGAAAATCCAGTCCACCTCCTATATTCCGAGCGTGTACGGAACCATGTTCATCTGGGCCATGATGTTCCTGCCGATCATCACCATGCGCAGCTTCAGCGAGGAAATCAAGAATAAAACCGACCAGGGCCTGCTCACCGCACCCGTCGGCGTGTTCGCCATCGTGTTCGGCAAATTCCTCGCAGCCTTCGCGGTGTTCGCCATCGCCATGATAGGGAGCCTCATCCCCGTCGTGATTATTTCGTTCTTTTCCGCCCCGCCTTGGGCGACGATCCTCGGCACGGTGTTCGGCTCACTGCTGTACGGCGCCGGAATGATCGCCATCGGCGTTTTCATTTCCTCCCTGACCCAGAGCCAGATCATCGCGGCCATCGGAACGTTCGGCGCGTCGATCTTCCTTCTGGTCATCAACCAGATGTCCAGCCTGGCGTCTACCCCGGCGATCGCGAGCCTGATCTCGTGGATCTCGTTCGACGCCCGCTACCAGCCCTTCACCAAGGGAATGTTCAATATTTCGAGCATCGTTTTCTTTCTGAGCGTGGTCGCGGTCTTTACCTTCCTGACCGCCCGCAAGCTGGAAAGCAAACGCTGGTCGTAAGGGGGAGGAGAAAACAATGTTAGAGGATAAAGGACCACAGAATCATAAGAGCGTTGAAGAGCTCATCGAAGATAAAAAAGAAGAGCTTGCCAAAAAGGCCGCGGAGGACGGGCCGGAGCCGGAAACCGCCGAGCCGGAAACCGAAGAAAAAGCCGGGGAGCCGGAAGAGGAGAAGAAATCGGGCGGCGGATACCTGCACAGCCAGAAATTCCGCCGGGGTTCCATTTCGACGGCGTTCACCGCGGGCTTTATTGCCGTGGTGGTGCTTTTGAACGTTCTCGTAGGAATTCTCGGGCAGAAGTTCCCGTCCATCAACCTCGACCTCACCAAAACCGGCACCAACTCCCTTTCCGCCCAGTCGGAAAAGGTGATCGATTCGGTTAAGGTTCCGACCACGGTTACCATCTGCGCGACCCAGCAGCAGGTGCAGAACGACCAGATTTATTCCGAATACGGCATTCAGTACAGCCAGGTGGGCAGTCTCGCCGCGAAAATCGCGGAGCGGAACTCCAACATCAAGGTGCAGTACGTCGACCTTGACAAGAACCCGGCGTTTGCGAACGACTATAAAAGCGACAGCCTCACCTCGGGCGACGTTATCGTGAAAACCGACAAGCGCTACCGCGTGCTTGCCTACACCGACCTGTTCGACATTGAAACAAGCCAGGACGGCAGCAGCCAGCAGGTGTACTCCAACGTGGACGGCGCCTTTGCAGGAGCCCTGAACGCCGTGATCTCCGACAAGCTGCCGGTTGTCGCGTTCGACACCGGCCACACGGAAAAGCAGGACATGAGCGCCTACAAGAAGCTGCTTTCCTCGAACAGCTTCGACACGAAGGACTTTAACCTGCTGACGGACGCGATTCCGACGGGCGCGCAGATGATCGTGCTCGGCTACCCCACCACCGATCTTTCTGACGCGGAGGTCACAAAGCTTTCGCAGTTCCTCTCGAGCAAGACGCTGAGCGGCGACCGCTCCCTGATGCTGACCTTCTACCCGAATCAGGGCAGCATGCCGAAGCTGGAAAATTTCCTGAAGGAATGGGGTCTTGCGGTTCCGCAGGCCGTCATTGTGGAGACCAATAAGCAGAAATACCTCAGTGAAAATCCGAGCTATCTGCTTTCCGACGTGCAGACTACGCTCGACCTGACCGGAAAATCGAAGGAACAGCAGAGCGGGCAGACCACCGATTACGGTTACTTCTTTACGCCGCAGTCCAACCCGATCAACATCCTGTTCCAGTCGAAGGGAACCCGCGCGACCTATTCTCTGGCAAAAACCTCCGCCACCTGCTACCTGGTGGACAACAATACGAAGGAAAATGCCAACCCCCCGAAGGCCTCCTACAACACGGTTGCCCTTTCGCAGGATACCGTTACGGCAAGCGATTCCAAAACCTATAAGTCGAACGTCATCGCCGTGGGCAGTTCGCTTCTGCTCTCCGACGGGGTCGTAAACTCCAGCACGTTCGGCAACGGCAAATATATGGCCGACCTCAGCAAATACGCCACCGGCACCACTGCGACCGCGAACGCGCTCAATATCCCCGTCAAGGAAATGAACGCTTCCGACATTACGCTGAACTCGGCTCTCGCGGGAGTCTTCGGCCTGGGCATCTTCACCGTGCTGATCCCGCTCCTGATCATCATCACGGGCCTCGTGATCTACAACAAGAGGAGGCATCTGTAATCATGCGCAGCAACATCCGGAACCTGACCATCGTGGGCGTGTGCGTCGTCGTGCTCGGCGGCACCCTCGCCGCGCTGAATCTGACGGGGAACGGCACGGGAAGTGCCTCCTCTTCTTCGTCGGAGGCCAGCATTCAGCTCGTTTCCAAAAAAAGCGAAGATGTTGTTTCCATGAAAGTGACCAACCAGAAGGGAACCTACACGCTTCTGCCCATGAAGGCGGCAAGCGCCAACCTGAAAAACGCTTCCTCCGCCTCCTCGGACGCGACGGTTAATTACACCGTGGAGGAACTGGGCGGCTGCCCGGTGGATACCACCGCGACCAGCACGGTGGTGCAGGACGGTTTCAGTCTGACCGCGACCAAGAACCTCGGCACCGCCAGCGATCTGGACCAGTACGGCCTGAAAAATCCGCAGGCTTCGGTGACCGTCAGCTTCAAGGACGGCAGCACCTTCTCGTATAAAATCGGAAAGGCCTCCGCAACGGATTCCGGCTCCTACTATATGTGCGGCAGCAATTCCGACACCGTTTATCTTGTCACCGCAGATTCCGGCCTGTTTGAGGACGCCCGCTCCTTCGCGAGCAAGACGATCACCTCCATCCAGGCCCCGAGCGGGCAGCAGAACGACTTCACGAAGCTTACGTTTTCCGGCGCCGCCTACCCTCAGACCGTGACGATTGAGGACGTGAACAAGGTGATGCTGATCACGGCCCCCGAGCACTACGAAACGGATTATTCGGGCCTGACGGCCATTCAGGGCCAGCTCACCTCGCTTTCGGCGACTTCGGTGGAAGCGGTGAGCCCCGACGCGGCTGCGCTGAAAAAATACGGCTTTGACAAGCCGACGGCCTCGGTTGAATTCACGGTGAACAAGGGCACCTACAAGCTGACCCTCGGCGCGAAGTCGGCGGACGGCGGCTATTACGCCATGCTGGGCGGCGTGAACGTGGTTTACGACGTCGCCGCCGACAGCGTGAGCGGCTGGGTTTCCGCCGGGCTTTTCGGCCTGCGCACCAAGAACGTGATACAGCCCGAAATCGACCAGGTCAGCGGCATGACGCTGACCTCCGGCTCCGATGTCTGCAAGATCGACGTGGCGCGCACCAAGGACACGGCGAAATCCACGCAGGACAAGACGTACTACGATTACAAGGTGACGCAGACGAACGGCAAGCCGGTCGATTACAACAAGGCGTATATCAATTTCTTTGAGAACGTCGCCGGGATCTCCATTCTGGAGGAAACGAAGACCGTTCCTTCCGGCAGTCCGGCCCTTACGATCGAATACCGCTACTTTGACAAATCCGACAAAGATGTCATTCAGTACATTCAGAGCGGCGACCGGCGCTACACCGCCGTCGTCAACGGGAAACCGTTCGGCATCGTGACGCAGGACGACCTCGACACCATCAATTCCAACTTAAAACAGCTGGAAGCCGGCGGCGCCGTCAACTAAAGCTTAGAGTTAAAAAGCAGCGCCCCCGTTCCGGAATTTCCGGAACGGGGGCGCATTTTTATTTCCACAAGTCGAATCCGTAATTATTCATCCTGAAAGCGTAAAAATAAGCCCCGATTCGACAGTAAGCCGAAGCGGGGACGAAATTGATAGGTAAGTTTTCAGTCCACAATAAACAGTTTCGCGCCCGTTTCCGTGTGGGAGCGGTGGGGCTGCGCGTCCTCGGCGATGACATAGGTCATCCCGGGGGTCAGGGTGACGGTCCTTCCGTCTTTCAGCTCGGTCACCAGCTTTCCCTCCAGAACATGGAGGACATGGCCGCGGCTGCACCAGTGGTTCGCAAAATACCCCGGGGTATATTCCACCATCCGGACCCGGATGTTCCCCATTTCAAAGGTGCGCCAAAGGGCTTTGCCGGTTTCCCCTTCGTGCTCGGTGGGTTCGATTTTGCTCCAGTCCGGAGTGGTAAACGGCACATCTTCGATTTTCATTTCTGTCTGCTCCCCTCAAAATCAGAAACCGGCCGCCACATTGTGGCGGCCGGAAGGTATTCGTCGATTGACAAAATGAAAAAAACGTGATATTATGTCAACATATAAATTACCACATATATACCATATCACAAATTACATGATTTGTCAATAGGATAATTCAAAAAAAGGGGAGATTTTTTTGAGCGGTTCCCTTACGGCATGGTTTACGGACGGCGGGCTTTCGGAACGGGCGGCAGCCGCAGGCTTTCTGGCGCTGAACGCGGAGACGGAGGAATACGGCCTGGCCCTGACGCCCGAGGAAGCGGCGGAGCTGGCCGAAACGCGCCGCCTTGCTCTGGAGGGCAGCGGCCGGCTCGAGCTGGGCGGCGGCGCGCCGGAGGAGATCATCCGGGTGTTCAGCCGGAGCGAATACCTGTATCCGCACAATTACGCCCGCACGCTGAACGAGATTACGGAGGCGTTCTACGCCCTGAAAAACGAGACGCTGGACGCGGTTTCCGACCGCGACCTGATCGCGTTCCTGTTCGATCGGTTTGAGCGGGAGTACCGGGGCGACGCGGCGGCGCTTCTGGACGGGCGGGAGCTGGAAAAGCTGGTGCGCTCCCTGAAATTCGGGCCGGAGGACGAGCCGGATGAGGAAGAAAGCGAGGAAGAGGATGAGTGAATTTCTGCCTTCCGAGGCGTTTCGCGCGGAGCTTCTGAACCTGCTCGGGGAGCAGGTCCTCCGGCACAACGCGGGGCAGAGCAGCTCCATCCGGGTGGAAACAGCGGAGCAGATCTTCGAATCCATGCTCTATTGCATCCGTGCCTATCTGGAATCCGATAAAATATCTCCCTGCAATAGCTCAGAGGATCCTCCGCCTCCGGCGGAGAATTTGGGAGTGGAACTTCCACCCCCAAAGGAGCTGTACCGCAGGGGGCTGGAGCTGGTGAAACGGGAAATCCTGAGCGCCAAAGCGATTTACCGGGAAGTGCTGAAAACCCGCGTGAAAACCGGCCTGCTTGCCTATAACGCAACACTCGACGGTGCGATTCCCGGGTTTTTCAAGACCTACGACCCCGACTATGCCGCCCACGAAAACGGCGCGCTGACGGGGTTCCCCGATTACCCCCTGCTCCGCGACGACCGAAGCCGTGGCGGAATCTTATACATGAAAGCCTATCTGGAGGAGCTCCTGCTGGAAAACAAATTCTGCGCGTGCTGTCCCGTAAACCGCATCCGGGCGCTTCTTTTTGTCCACGGACAAAAGCACGGTCTGGATTACCGCGAGGTGATCGTTAACATCCCGGAGCTGATTTTGGAGCATGAAAACGCCCCGAAGCCGTACCGGATTTCATAAAATTTTCTGATAGCAGACGACGTCGAGGTACCGGCCGAATTTGCGGCCGACCTCCCTGTAGTGGGCGCATTTCTCATAGCCGCAGGCGGCGAACAGTCCGATGCTGGCCGTGTTCTCGCCGGTGATGACCGACATGAGCGAGTGAAAGCCCTGCTCCCGCCCGAAGGCCTCAATAAAGGCGAGCGCCTGACGGCCGATCCCCTGCCCCGCGCATTCGGGACGGAGGTAGATCGTCACCTCGGCGGTGCAGTCGTAGGCCGACCGGCTCTTGAAGCGGGTCAGAAGAACGTAGCCGCACAGCGTTTCCCCCGAGAAGATGGCGTAGGTGCGGTACTTCGGATTCTGGAAAAACACGATGCCGCGCATCTCCGCTTTTGTCTGAAGTTTCTCGTGAAACGTCGCCGTGGAGGTCTCCACATAATGGTTGTAAACGGCGAGCACCGCGTCGAGGTATTCTTCCCTCATTTCCCGGAATTCAATTTCCAAGACGGTCATCTCCCAAAACTTTTTGGCCCATTATAACACTCGCCGAAGCGTTATTCAAGCGACGGCAACCCGCACCTTCCCCTCCCCAGACGCAAAAATACCCCGGAGCCGAAGCTCCGGGGCAGTGCCGCCGCAAACGGCGGTAAGATTTGAAAATTAATAATTTTCGGCTTTGCGCTCAAAGAAGGACTGCGGATGCTTGCAGGCCGGGCAGATCTTCGGGGCTTCCTTGCCGACGTAGACGAAGCCGCAGTTCCGGCAGACCCAGACGGTGTCTTCCTTGCACTGGAACACGAGGTTGTCCTTCACGTTGCCGATCAGCTTCGCGTAGCGTTCCTCGTGGGTCTTCTCTACCGAAGCGATCATGCGCATGGTTGCGGCAATTTCCTTAAAGCCCTCCTGCTCGGCGGTCTCCGCCATGTGTTTGTACATGTCGGTCCACTCGTAATTCTCGCCGGCCGCAGCGTCCTGCAGATTCTCGGGCGTTGATTTGATATCTCCGCCGGAAAGGTACTTAAACCACAGCTTGGCGTGCTCCCGCTCGTTGCCCGCGGTTTCCTCAAAGATCGCCGCGATCTGTTCGTAGCCTTCGGTGCGCGCCTTCGATGCATAGAAGGTGTACTTGTTGCGCGCCTTCGATTCCCCAGCGAATGCTTCCCAGAGATTCGATTCCGTTTTGCTTCCCTTTAATTCCATGATGATACCGCTCCTTTTATTATTTATTTTTCCGGCGTTTGTTGTTCCGGATTCATTGGTTTCCTGATTACGACCTGATTATACCACGGAGGAAAACAAAGGTCAATACAATAACGATAATTATTATTATCTTTTATTTTTTTCAACACGGAACGGGGCGCCGGTAAAGAAGCGGATGAGGAGCTCCGCGTAATCGGCGCCGTGACCGACGCTGAGTTCGCCGTGGCGCAGGCCGGGCATGAGGTACAGCTGGCTGCCGGGGATGGCTTCGTGCAGCATTTCGGCGGATTTTATCATAACGGAGGGTTCTTTCAGGCCCGCGGCGACGAGCACCTTAGCCGTGGTGTTCCTCAGGGTGGGCTTTACGGTGTAGGCCGCGTTGCTCCGGGTAACGTTCAGGAGGGACGGCAGGGTGATTTTTTTGCTGTCCTCAAAGTAATCCTCGAACATGTCCTCCGGGAGAATGAAGCTTTTTGCCTGGAGCTTTGCGAACCAGCGCTTTTTAATCAGGCCGTAGGTGAGTTTGACGGCCGATTCCGACAGGCGGGAGAATCCGAGCGGACAGACCAGCGCGCTCTCGATGACGGCGTACTCCGCCAGATCGGGGCGCTGCGCGAGGGCCTCGGCGGTGATCTGCGCGCCGAGCGAGAGGCCGCAGAGCGCGAAAATATGCCCGCCGTAACGCTCATCGATCCGGCGGATCAGCTTCTGTGCGGAGTCCTCTATGCTGACGAACTCCGTTCCGCCGTCCTCCCCGTGGCCGTCGAGAACGGGGGTCACGACGAAATAGCGGCTCTGCAGGCCGCGGACGGCGTCGCGGCAGGACCACCAGGACAATCCCCCGCCGTGAAGAAGAAAGACTACGGGGGTTCCCGGATCTCCGAATTCCATGAATTTCAAAGGAGTGACTCCTTTCTAATCGCCTACGGCGGACACGACTTTGACAAGGGGAAATGACAGGCATTCTTCCCGACTTGACCAAAACTTTTCGGGCAGGCTGAGCCTGATTTCAACGGCCTGCCGTTCAGCATGACGGAAAAAAGATTTATTCGGCGGGACGGTCTCAGGACTGCTCCCACTTTTTTGCGCCTTTTTTAATAAGCCCGTGGGCTTGGTGGGTTTAGATTATATTACTTCTTATTTTTAGCTTGCGCTCCGGCCGCGCGGGCCCTTACTTTCGGGCAGGCCGGGCCTGCATGCACATTTTTTACTCAATGCTGGCTCAGTAAAGACCGAAGGTGATTAAGAGACTACTTTTTACTTGTTTTCAAAGTCATGGTCCGCCGTAGGCGCGTGAGACGCTTTGCGTCCAAAGTGCGGGGCAAGGGGGTGCTTCGACCCACCGACGGGAGGGTTATCTAACCGCGTCCCCCTGCATCCCCCGGCACCCCCCATCTGCCCCGGCAATGTTCTAAAGCAGGTTGATTTTCATTGTTACCTTCCCGGTTCTTTTTCTGCGGGCTGATCTTTTAAGCGGTAAGGAAAACAAAAAGCTAACAATGAGTGTGGGGATACAAAAAAGCGGGAGCATTTTAAAAACACTCCCGCCGAAAATAGGCTCGAATATTTCATCAATCGATGCGGCGGGGCTTGCAGGAAGGCTCAGCCTTCACACATTGAAGCGGAAAAGAACGACATCTCCATCCTGCATCACATAGTCTTTCCCTTCGGAACGATATAATCCCTTTTCCTTTGCGGCGGCGATGGAGCCGCAGCGCATGAGGTCGTCAAAGGAAACGATCTCCGCGCGGATGAAGCCGCGCTCGAAATCAGTGTGGATCTTTCCGGCGGCCTGCGGGGCCTTCGTGCCCTTATTGATCGTCCAGGCGCGCACCTCGGGCTCGCCTGCGGTGAGGAACGAGCACAGGCCCAGAAGGTCGTAGCATTCGGTGATCAGCCGGTCGAGGCCGGATTCCTGAAGGCCCATGTCGGAGAGGAAAAGCTCCTTTTCTTCCAGCTCCATGCCGCTGATCTCTGCTTCGGTTTCGGCGCAGATCGGCAGCACGCCCGCGCCCTCCGCCTTTGCGATCTCCGAAACGACGCGGAAATACGGGTTGTTTTCCACGCCGCCCTTGAAATCGCCGTCGCTCATGTTGGCGGCGTAGATGATCGGCTTGTTCGAGAGCAGCGAAACCGACGCGAGCACCGCGGCCTCGTCCTCGGTGCATTCCACCGCGCGGGCGGGCTTTCCGGAATCCAGAACCGCCTTGACGCGCTTCAGAAAGTCCAGCTCGATCTGGTATTTTTTATCTGCCTTGATCATCTTTTGGGTCTTGTCGATCCGGCGGTCCAGAACCTCAAGATCGGAGAGGATCAGCTCAAGATTGATCGTCTCAATGTCGCGCTTCGGGTCGATTCCGCCCTCCACGTGGACGACGTCGTCGTCGACGAAGCAGCGCACCACGTGCACCACAGCGTCGCACTCGCGGATGTTCGCGAGGAACTTGTTGCCGAGGCCCTCGCCCTTCGACGCGCCGCGCACCAGCCCGGCGATATCGACGAACTCGATGGTGGCGGGGGTGTATTTCTGCGGGTGATACATCTCGGCGAGCTTGTCGAGACGCTTGTCCGGAACGGCGACGACGCCGACGTTCGGCTCGATGGTGCAGAACGGATAGTTCGCGGCCTGTGCGCCCGCGTTGGTGATTGCGTTGAAAAGCGTGCTTTTTCCGACATTCGGCAGCCCGACGATGCCAAGCTTCATAGTTTATAATCCTTCTTTATCGATTACTTTTTAACGGCGCGCACGCCGTAAATTGCCGATTCCTATTATAGCGGATTTCATAGTTTTTCGCAACCAATGAAAAGCCCAGTGCTTAAAGTATTCCACCATTTCCCGGGAAATGGTGGAATACTTTACGGCGCGACGCCGCAGTCAATGACCCGCCGTTTTGCCTTGCGAAGAATTGCGGCCTTGTTTGGCGGGACAGTCGCGGGAAATGCCGATTATTAGTTTACAGTTAGTAGTATTTTATGACGAATTTGTGTTTTGTTGTAGTTTTGCACCTTTTTGATAGGCCCGAGGGCTTAGAGAGTTTAGAATTAATTTCTTATTATCTTTGGTCTGCGCTCCGGCCGCACTGGCCCATACTTTCGGTTTCGCCCGAAAGTATGCAAAGTGCGAACAAGGGGGGGACTTGACCTCCCGTCGAGAGGGGTATCTATGCGTCCCCCCCTTGTATTCCCCCGGCACTCCCCATCTGCCCCGGCAATGTTCTAAAGAAATATTGTATTCATTGTACGGTGGAAGATGTTGAAATTGGGGAAATTTGGAACTATAATTGAGAGAATAAAAGCACCTCAAAACTTTACGAGAAGTGAAAAAATAAAGGGAGAAAAATTATGGCCAGAGATCACCATATTCTCATCCAAGAGAAAGATAAAATTCATAAAATATCAAAAATTACATTCTATAACGATGGTGGTTTCGCAGTATTAGCACCTTATCAAAAGGCACATGAGGGTTTCTTGTGCAGAATGGTAGCTGATTATCGATTAGGTAAACAAAAAATTGGCTTGGATGCTATGGCAAGATATTACGCAAATAGCAGAGTTAAACTTTCTTTTCACAGCGATGGATATATCCATTTCTCTAGTGAAGAAGGGAATACTATTATTTCAGGAAAAGACGCTTTAACTCAAAAAGAAAAAGGTCTCGGAATAAAAATTGCTCCACTAAATGTAGTTATAAAAAGTGGCCCTACTTTTAGCATCAATATTTGGGGGATAGACGATTTTGATACTATTGATAGACCCAAAAACAATGATTTAGTTTTTTTATCTCAAGACTGCCCGTATAGATATTGCAATAAACAAACATGTAATGGGTATATCATTGAAGGCTTCTTGTTTAAAAAAGATGAGTCTTTATTTATCACATCTGTAAATAATCAAGATTATGTTAAAAAGAGTTCTTTTTGGATGGAGTTAAAAGGACAATCTCCTTTAGAGTCTTTACAAATGAGCATTCAAATATTGCAATAGGACTCTTAGTATCGCATTTTAAATTTATGTTTCCTAGTACATCTGGATTCGTTCTAGGCGGCCCTAGTCAATTAGATCCTCCCACGACCCAAATAACACCAACAACAAAAGGAATATTCCTAGAAGCGCTTTATCCTGCACAAGAAGCAATGATAAAGGACGCAAAATGTCTTGATTACAACCCTGAAAAATAATCGTATTACAAAAATATACGTATATTTTTCATCGTCCATGAACCCCTCACCGCTTTAGAACATTGCCGAGAGTGCCGGGGGAATACAAGTGGGACACGATTAGGTACCCCAAAGGAGTGTTTGTTCTATGCTGTCTGAAACCCCATTTTCTCTGAAACTGAGCGCAGTCGTCCTCGATTGCAAAGATGTGATCGCTTTGTCGGACTTCTACCTTCGTTTCCTCAACTGGAAAAAAACCTACAGCGTGGAAGACCAATGGCTGGCCATTGTCGACCCTTCCGGCTCCGGGACGATTGCGTTTCAAAAGAACGAAGATTACATTCCGCCCGTTTGGCCGGAGAAGAAAAACCAGCAGCAGCAGATGGAACATCTGGATTTCGCCGTGCAGAACAAGGAGCAGATGGCACTTGCCGTACAGCATGCGATTCAGTGCGGAGCGTCGGTAGCGGGAGAGCAGTTTTCCGAGG
>JAEWRF010000080.1 GCA_023460155.1 Bacillota bacterium
GGTTTACGGTAACCGCGCTTGCGGCAAGCGAAAGGTCCGCCGGGAAAACCTATCGGGAAGCGACCGGAAAGCGCTGGATGATGACCACCCCCATGCCGGAGAGCATGGCCGACATGATCGTTTTTGACGCCGAACAGGACGTTGAAAAAATCACTTCTCTGGTCGATTTCGTATTTTGCGCGGTTAATTTGGATAAGCAGAAGACGCGCGAGCTGGAGGAGCGGTACGCAAAGGCGGAGTGCCCGGTGGTTTCCAACAACAGCGCAAACCGCGGCCTTGCGGATGTGCCGATGCTGATCCCGGAGATCAACGCTGATCATGTGCAGGCCATTGCCGCTCAGAAAAAGCGCCTCGGGACGAAACATGGCTTTATCGCCGTAAAACCGAACTGTTCCATCCAGGCCTATGTACCCGCAATTACCCCCCTTCTGGACCTGAATGTCACGAAGGTCCTTGCCTGCACCTATCAGGCGATTTCCGGGGCCGGCAAGAATTTTGAGACATGGCCCGAAATGATCGACAACGTCATTCCGTTTATCGGCGGAGAAGAAGGAAAATCTGAGAACGAACCGATGAAAATCTGGGGCCATATGGAGAACGGACAGATTGTCAACGCTGTTGCGCCGAACATCACGACGCAGTGCCTGCGCGTTCCGGTGACGGACGGACATATGGCGGCTGTGTTCTTTTCATCGGAGAAAAAAGTTGAATTGGAAGAGATCATTCACCGTTGGGAAAGCTATAGCGGGGAACCTCAGAAATTGAATCTTCCGAGTGCGCCGAAGCAGTTTCTCTATTATTTCCGGGACGAAAACCGGCCTCAGACGAAACTGGACCGGAATCTGGAAAACGGCATGGCGATTTCCGTCGGGCGCCTTCGCCCGGACAGCCAGTACGACTGGAAATTTGTCTGCCTGTCGCACAATACGCTTCGTGGAGCTGCTGGCGGCGGCGTACTGATGGCGGAATACCTCTGTGCAAAAGGCTACATGGATTAATGCGGACAGATATTCTTTAGTTTGAGAGGAAGCAGATTCATGAAGAAGGTTGTGTTTCAGGGATCGGCGGTCGCGCTGATTACGCCGATGAATCCGAATGGTTCCGTTAATTTCGATGCTTTGGAAAAGCTGATCGAATTTCAGGTCAAAAACGGTTCCGCCGCGGTGGTGGCCTGCGCGACAACGGGAGAATCCCCGGTGCTGAGCCATGAGGAACACTGCGAAGTCATTGATTTCATCGTTCGGAAGGTGAACGGCAGGATCCCGGTGATTGCGAGTTCGGGCAGCAACGACACCCGGTATGCGGTGGAGCTTTCCCGTGCGCTGCAGGGACTTGGAGCCGACGCCCTGCTGATGATAACGCCGTATTACAACAAAACCTCGCAGGAGGGGTTTATCCGGCATTTCAGCTTTGTGGCGGATCGGGTGGATATTCCGATCATTCTCTATAATATCCCGTCCCGGACGGGCTGTAATATTCTGCCGCAAACCTATCGGGAGCTTGCCAAGCATCCAAACATTGTGGGAACCAAAGAGGCGAACGGCGATATTTCCGCCCTTGCGAAAACGATCTCTCTGTGTGGAGATGATCTGGCGGTATATTCCGGAGAGGACAGCCAAACCCTGCCGATGCTTTCGCTGGGAGGGAAAGGCGTTATTTCTACAACGGCAAATATTATTCCGAAGGAAATGAATCAGATCTGCGCGGATTATTTTCAGGGAGATCTTGAAGCAAGCCGCACCGTATTTTTGAAATATCTGGAGCTGATGGATACTCTCTTTATCGACGTCAACCCGATGCCGGTAAAAGAGGCGGTAAAACTGCTTGGGTTGGACTGCGGAGAATGCCGCATGCCGCTTACCACACTCAGTGAGGCAAATGCGAAAAGGCTGTATGACGTGATGGAGAAATACGGGCTGATCGGCGCGGTAAAATTTTAATCGGGTACACAGGCTGGACCTGCAAAAAGGATAGGATGTAAATTGACTAAGATTATTTTAAGCGGATGCAGCGGCAGAATGGGCGGAGTCTTCACCGCCTGTGCCGAAAAAAACGAGAATTGCGAAATTGCGGCCGGAATTGATAAATTTGGCGGAGAGAGTCTCCCCTATCCGGTTTACCCGGAAGCGGGAGCGGTCGACGTGAGCGCCGACGTCCTTGTCGATTTTTCCCACCCCTCTCAGCTTGCTTCTCTGCTTGCTTTCGGTGAAAAAACGGAGACGCCCCTTGTTCTCTGCACAACCGGATACGATGAAAAGCAGGCGGAGACGATCCGAAATGCCGCAAAGAAAATTCCGGTTTTCTATTCCGGCAACATGTCGCTCGGCATCAATCTCCTGATAGAACTTTCCAAAAAAGCCATGCAGGTTCTCGGTACGGATTTTGACATAGAAATCGTTGAGAAGCACCATAATCAAAAGATAGACGCGCCCAGCGGTACGGCCCTGATGATTGCCGACAGTCTGAATGCACAGTCCGCCGATGAGATGCATTATGTCTACGACCGCCACTCTCAGCGCCGAAAACGGACGCCGGACGAAATAGGGATCCATTCCGTCCGCGGAGGGACCATTGTAGGCGAGCACGAGGTCATTTTTGCGGGTCCTCACGAAGTGATCACACTGACTCATTCGGCGGAATCCCGTGAAATATTCGCGCTCGGCGCCCTGAAAGCGTCTTTGTTTCTTGCCGGAAAGCCCCTTGGACTTTACAGCATGGCGGACTTGCTAAAATAGGAGGCACGGAAAATGCTATACGCAACGAAAATTACAACCACTATGGATATTACCCTTGTGACCCTGCAGAACTGTCCTTCGGAACTGAGGTTTATCGCTGACGTATTTCAGAAAATCGGCGAGCTTGACGTGGATGTTGATATGATCTCTCTGGCACCGGCACATGGAGCTTATACAGCTGTTTCCTTTACAATTGCAGATAACGACCTTGACAAGGTCCTAAGCTTTACATCTGCACTGCATGAGAAGGCGAATGTAAAAGCGATTGTAAGCAGCGGAAACTGTAAAATTTCCGTTTATGACGCAGGAATGCAGAATGCGCCCGGCGTAGCGGCGGAAGTTTTTCAGGTTGCGGCTGGTGTGCAGACGGATATCCGGCTGATTACCACTTCGGAAGTCGATATTTCCCTTCTGGTTACGGCAGCCGACTTTCCGGAAACTCTGCGCGCACTGAGCGGCAAGCTTCTTCCCAACTCCCGCAATTAAGAAATCCAATAAAAAAACTGCCGGTGGAAAAATCCATCCGGCAGTTTTTTTACTCTGTTTTCAGACATCTTCCAGATCGACGTTGGTCTGATCCGGCATGGACGCGTAGGCCAGCTTGTCTACGATCTGCTTGGTGTCGCGTGCGATAACCAGTTCCTCGTTGGTGTTGATGACGTAAACCGGAACAACGGAATCAAACGTGGAAATCTTGCCTTCCTTGCCGTGAATATAATCGTCGTTAAGGATCGGGTCGATCTTAATGCCGAGGTATTTCAGGTATTTGCATACACCATAGCGGATGTGCGGCTGGTTCTCGCCGAGCCCTGCCGTAAACGCGATGCAGTCTACGCCGTTCATGACGGCGGTATAAGCTCCGATATATTTTGCAATCTGATAATTTAGCATCTCGTGCGCCAAAATCGCCTTGGGGTCGCCTTCGATTTCCGCTTTCGTGACGTCGCGGTCGTCGCTCATTCCGCAGATGCCGAAGGTACCCGATTTTTTATTCAGAATATCGTTCATCTGCTTCGGGGTAAGACCTTCCTTCTCCATTATGAAGGTAACGACGGAAGGATCCAGAGAACCCGAGCGGGTGCCCATCATAAAGCCGTCCAGCGGCGTCAGACCCATGCTGGTGTCGACCACTTTGCCATTCTGAATTGCCGTAATGGAGGAACCGTTGCCGATATGGCAGGTGATCATTTTAATGTCTTCCAGTGGCTGATGCATCAGTGCAGCGCAGTGATGGCTCACATAGCGATGGGAAGTTCCGTGGAAGCCGTAGCGGCGAACTTTGTATTTCTCATAATATTCGTAGGGAACCGCATACAGATAGGCCTTTTCTGGCATAGTAGCATGAAAGGACGTGTCAAAAACAACGCACTGCGGCTTATCAGGCCCAAAAACTTCACGGCAGGCCAAAATAGCGTCAACTTCCGGGCCGTTATGCAGGGGTGCCAGAGGAATCAGGCTTTTGATCTGACGAATTACTTCGTCGTTTACCAAAACCGATTTATCAAAAAGCGAACCGCCCTGCACGATACGGTGACCGACTGCCCTAACTTCGGAAAGTTCCGAAATTACGCCGATCTCTTTATCGACCAGTGCGGCTGTAACCAATTTAAACGCGTCCACGTGGCTCTTGATTTCGGTGTTTACCTTTTTCTCGCGTCCGTCCCATGTTTTATGCTGGAATACTCCGTCCACACCGATTCTATCGCAATTGCCCTTGGCAAGCATTTTTTCCGATTCCATATCGAACAGCTGATATTTCAATGAAGAACTTCCTGCGTTGATGACCAAAACTTTCATCTAAATAATTTCCTCCTAAAATTGCGTCATTCCAAGTATGCCGCTATTGAAACAGCATTTGGAATCGTGTAATATAATAATAGTACAAGGATGGTATAATTTCAAGGAGTTTCATATAAAATGTTAACAGCTGGAATCATTGCGGAATACAATCCCTTTCATTTCGGACACGCATTGCTGATCAGCCGGCTCAGGCAGCTTGGCGCGACGCATGTAGCGGTCGTGATGAGCGGGAATTTTGTTCAGCGCGGCGACGCGGCGGTCCTTTCCAAATGGGCCAGAGCAAAACAGGCGATGCTTTCCGGAGCCGACCTTGTTGTTGAGCTTCCCCTTCCGTGGGCTCTATCAGGGGCGGAAAAATTTGCGACAGGCGGCGTATCTCTATTAAGTGCACTCGGGGCAGACATCATCGGCTTCGGCAGCGAATGCGGCGATATGGAGCGGCTTCGGTCCGCGGCTCAGGCACTTGCCTCTCCGCTGCTCGGCGAAACGATGCGAAAAGAGCTTGCCTCCGGAAAAACTTTTGCTTCCGCCCGGCAGTGTGCAGTAGAATCCCTGTTTGGGGCGGAAACTGCGGAAATTCTCCGCGAGCCAAACAATATTCTTGGAATTGAGTATCTCAAGGCGGCTGAAAAGCTTCACGCGGAGCTGGTACCCTGGACGGTCCACCGCGAAGGCCCTTCGCATGATTCGGAGTGCCCGGAGGGGACGTCCGCGTCTGCGCGTCAGATCCGTTCCCTTCTGTTGGAAGGGCGAAACTGTTCTGAGTTGATGCCGGAATCAGCATGGCAGATTCTCAGCCGTGAAACGGCGGAGGGCCGGGCACCCGCTGATCTTCGCTGTGCCGAGCGGGCGATTCTTGCAAAGCTGCGCTGCCTTTCAAGGGCGGAATTTTCGCAACTGCCCGATTTGAGCGAAGGGTTGGAAAACCGAATCTTTTCGGCACTTCAGAAGGCTTCCACGCTTGAGGAGCTGTATATTTTGGCAAAGACCAAGCGCTATCCGCTTGCCCGGATCCGAAGGATTGTGCTTTCCGCGTTTTTAGGTCTGAAAGCTTGTCACGGCGCCGGTCTTCCGCCCTACCTCCGCGTTCTTGGAATCAACGGTGAAAACGGAACTCAGCTTCTGAAACAGGCGGCCGGGAAAGCCTCTTTGCCTATCCTGACGCGTTCCGCCGACTTCTTGGGTTTGAAGGGCGGCGCAAAAACAATCGGCGATCTGGAAAACCGGTCTTCGGACCTGTATGCTCTCTGTATGCCGAAGGTACTGCCCTGCGGATCCGATCGGACCTCAGGAGTCGTAGTGCTTTAAGTTCTGCCTGGAAGGAATGTGGCTGCTGTGGAAATCAAAGAAACGGAATACGAAAACTATGGAAAATGTGTCCTTTTGACCAACGGGATCATCAATGTGATCGTTACGATTGCGCTTGGACCCCGGATTGTGTTTTTCGGGTTTTCAGACGGTGAAAATGTCCTGTTTGACGATTTGGCGCGGGAGTATTTCCGGGCTGACGATCCGGCTTCCGGGAAAAGCGCCAACTTCTATTTGTATGGCGGACATCGGCTTACAATCGGTCAGCCGCGTACCGGGCCGCTGTTTTATCCGGACAATTCCCCTGTGGTTTACACGCTGCTTCCCGACGGGGTCAGCTTTCTTCCTCCCAGACAGAAAAGCACGGAGATTCAGACCGGCTTCGAAATCGTCATGGGAGAGGATGCTTCCGACGTAATGAT
>JAEWRF010000081.1 GCA_023460155.1 Bacillota bacterium
GAGGACTCGTCGATGCGCGACATGGCCACGACCATCCTCCCCATCTGTTCGTTTCCACGCGCGACTTCCTCCATGGCGTGCTCCGAAAGTCCGGAGGCAACCGACGCGTTCTTTGCGCTTTTTGCAACCTTCTGCGCGATGGTATTCAGGGACGCGGAAAGCTCCTCGATTGTTTCCGCCTGTTCCGCAGCTCCCTGCGAAAGGGTCTGTGAACCTTCCGACACCTGCTTGGCACCGTTTGCCACCTGATCGGACATATCAATAATATCCTGGAACAGGACGTTCAGAGAATCGACGATCGTATTCAGCGCTTCTTTGATCGCCACGAAATCGCCCTTGTAATTCTGTGTGATCTGCGCGGTGAAATTTCCCTGCGCCATATTGTTCAGCACGCCGGAAATCTCCAGAATATATCCATTGAGCGAATTTACGGTGTTTTCAAAGGAGCCCGAAAGCTTCTGAATTTCGTCACGGGTTTGAACCTGCGGGACCTGTGTGTGCAGGTCGCCCTCGGCGAGCGTTTCAATGCGGCCGACCAGAGACAGAATCGGGCGGACGATCGGGGATGCGATGGCGTCCGCAAAAATAACGGAAAGCAGCAGAAACAGCAGAATCAGCCCGAGTGTGATATAAATAGCCGTATTCAGGTCGCCCATCATTTCACTCTGCACCGCGACTGCCGCCACCGACCAGCCGTTCATCGAGCTCACCGGAGTATAGGCTGCATAATCCCGGCTGCCGCCGAAATTCACCGCCATGCCGCCGGTTTTCTTCGCGGCCATATTCTGTGTCAGCGCTGCCATATCGGCGTAAGCCGCATCTTTTTTGCCCAGATCCATATAATTGATGGAATCCGTGACATTTTTCAGATTCTTATCGGCAACCGTCGTGCCTTCTTTCGACACCGCAAATCCAAAGCCGCTATTTCCGATCGTCATATCCTTTAGGACACTGTTGACCGTCTGCATACTAAGGAAGCAAAGAACCACTCCGTTGCCCTGAAAGGAGTTGTTGACCTGGGCTGCGATGACCAGGACCTTCGTCGGATCGGATTTCTCGTTATATGCCGAGGTATACTGATCCGAAACGAACACCTTTCCGCTTTCCGCGGTCTGATAGCCCTCGGTCTTGCGGAAATTCTGTCCGCCCGCCGTATTTCCGCTCTGGTCGGTAACCACGACCTTGGTAAAGCCGTAGGTCTTGGCCATCCGCTCCAGGGTCTGTTTCCTGACCAGATCGGTATTGGAAGGATCAGAAATGGCATTGTTTTCCGCGATGGCCTGCGCGGCGATCTTATACCGCTCCATGGCATTGCCTATGAAATTGCTGTAGGATTTGGCCTCCATGGAAACCTGCCTCTCCATGCTGCTGTAAGACGTACGGTATAGGAGCCCGATGGTGATTGCGCCGAACGCGACACAGATTCCCATGGAAATGGCGGCAATCCGGAAGAACAGTTTTCGCTTCATGTTTTTTTGCCTGAGCGGCTGCCTGGAACTGTTCCGGGTTCCGCCGCGGAGCTGCGGATCAATGCGCGTAAGCGAAACAGACCTTTTCATATCAATTCTCCTTGCCACTTTATTGGGGAACAAAATACTTCCCCTACGGCTTTCGGCTATGTCCAAAGCCGTAATCGTGCAGATTCACATAGGCCTTTTCGAAACGAAATCGGCCGAAATCCGGAATTTCTGCTGCAAAGTGAGGTGAATTGTTAGAAAAGCGTAAGGAAAGGCATCCGCCGGAATTTCTCATTTTTGAAATTCTCAAAACGGCTGTGCCTTTCCTATTGCGACGTATATTATGAATGCTTCTGCTATGCCGCCCTTTTCCAAAGCGGCGGCTTATCGTTATTTCATTCGGATTTCTTCCGGGCTCTTAGGGGAACTGGCGGATCAGAATGCCCGCAATATCCTTGCAGGGCGCCTGTACCGCAACGGCGCCGATCTCCTTGGCGACCATTGGCATTCCATATACAACGCAGGATTCCCGATCCTGCCCGATGGTATAAGCTCCCGCCTCCCTCATTTTCAGCAGGCCCTCCGCACCATCCTTTCCCATTCCGGTCAGGATTACCCCTACGGCATCCGGACCAGCGGCGGCGGCTACGGACTCAAACAGGACTCCGACGGAGGGGCAGTGCCCGTTTACCCGCTCCCCTTCCGCACATTTTACATAATAGCCCTGCGAATCCCTTTTCAATATCATATGTTTTCCTCCGGCGGCAACCAGCGCCGTACCCGGGAGAACCCGATCACCGTCCTCCGCTTCGGTAACCTTCAGTTTGCTGATGGTATTCAACCGGTCCGCATACATTTTTGTAAACCCGGCCGGCATATGCTGAACAATCAGAATTCCGGGAAGAGTCGGCGGCAGCTGGCGGATAATTTCCGCCGTCGCCTCGGTTCCGCCCGTGGAAGCACCGATTGCGATGATATGCCGCCCCTCGCCGGACGTTTTTGGTACCTGCGGTATTCTTTTGACCGCCGGAGTTAATATTTTAACCTTGACGCAGATTTCACTGCAGAAAGTGGAAAAATCATTTTTGTTTTTGGGGTCCGGCAGCTTGACATAATCCAGATTTTTCTTTCGCTGAAGCAGCAAAAGGTCGGAAGACTGGGCACCTGCGATAATAAAGGGAAATTTCCCGTCCGGATCCAGAAATGCCAGAAGCTCGGCGGTACGCGCGGTGCGTTGTTCCGCTTTCAGTATCACCGCATCGGCGGAAGACTCTTCCAGAAAGCGCTTTGCCTCTTTCGGGTCGGAGACAATTCCAACAACTTGTATCCCGTGGTCTCCGCTGATCGCCTCCCGCAATACCGGGCCGAACGTTCTGGATTCATCCACAATCAACACTCGGATCGGATTGAAAGACATAGCGTTTATCCTTTCTGATAAATGGAAGGTTCAATGTATTTGAAAGCGACCGTTTCGCGCTGTACGGTTTCGGAATGACCGATAAACAAATATCCGCCCGGCTTCAGCATCTGATAGAATTTCGAAATAAGCTCGTTTTTTGTCTGCTGATCGAAATAGATCATGACGTTGCGGCAAAAGATTAAGTCGAACTTCTTCTGGAAGGGGAACGGATCCATCAAATTGAACCGCCGGAAAATAACTTCCTTCCGGATTTCTTCCGACAGCTGAAACGTCTGCTCCTCCACCTTTTTAAAGTAGCGGCGTTCCCACGTATCCGGAATGTTGCGGAGGGATTCCTGCGAATAGATGCCGATCTGTGCGTTATCCAGCACCTGTGTGGAAATATCGGTCGCAAGAATGCGGTAATCCCAGCTGCTGCCCATACCGAAATAGTCCTTCATGACCATAATGGCGGTGTAGGCTTCCTCCCCCGTGGAGCATCCCGCGCTCCAGATGCGCAGCACCTTTTCCGGATTGGATTTCTCCATTTCCGGAAGAAAGCGCTGCTTCATAAACTCAAAATGGGCCGGTTCCCGCATGAAATAAGTATGATTGGTCGTCAGCTTATTAAGCAGTGTATTAAGTTCTTCCGAACCTCCCTTTTTCAGCAGCTCGAAATATTCCGTAAAGCTTGAAAGCTTTTTTTCCGTGAGCACCGAAAACATGCGCGCTTCGATCAGCAGACGTTTTTTACTGAGATTAATGCCGAAATTGCCGCGGATATACTCCACCAGCTGAGTAAATTCCTGATCGCTTAAATGTATCATGCTGCCTCCCGGTGACTGAAATATGGGGTTCGCTTCCGTTTTCGGCTCAGTTTGTAGCATAGAGGTTCTGCACATTCAGGATCAGGCTGATGCTTCCGTCGCCCAGAATGGCGCACCCGTCGATTCCCGACTTCCGCACCTGGAACTGGTTCAGATAAGCGGGCAGGGGCTTTACGACGACCTGCTGTTCGCCGAGCAGCGCGTCGGCAAAGATGCAGAAGGATTTTTCATGCGTGCCCACCAGAATCATGATGCCCCCGTCGATGGTCTGCACCTGCGTATCAATATTATATGCCTGATGCAGGCGGATCACCGGATAGTACTGGTTGCGGACCATGATGATCTCATGCATGTCCGTATCGTACATGATATTGTCGTCGCTCGCCTTGAAGGACTGCAGGATATTCTTGATCGGAATGGTAAACATCGTATCGCCGACGGAGATTTTCATTCCGTTCACAATGGCCAGCGTCAGGGGAATCTTGAAGATTGTCTTCATTCCCTTGCCGGGTACGCTTTCAATGCTGACATCGCCGCCGATGTTCTCCACATTGGCCTTTACGACGTCCATGCCCACTCCGCGCCCGGAATACTCCGTGACGACTTCGTTGGTGGAAAAGCCCGGCATGAGCAGGAACTGGTAAACCTCTTTATCCGTATACTCCTCTTCCGGTTTGGTGAGGAGTCCCTTTTTCCGCGCCTTGTTCATCACGGCGTCGCGGTTGATTCCCGTGCCGTCGTCCTGAACCGTAATCAGAATCTCGCCGCCCGTGTTCTGAGCAGAAAGAGTTACCGTGCCAACTTCGGGCTTACCCGCCTTCAGGCGATCCGCCTTTGTCTCAATGCCGTGATCCATGGAATTGCGCACCAAATGCATAATGGGGTCGGAGATGCTGTCGACGATGGTCTTGTCCACCTCGGTTTCTTCCCCGACCAGAACAAGCTGAGCTTCCTTATCCAGATTCTTGCACATGTCGCGGACCACGCGGTTCATTTTCTGGAACACGGTGGAAATCGGTACCATACGGATGGACATGACGATTTCCTGCAGCTCGTCCGTCAGCTTGCGAAGCTGGCGGGAGGCTTTGGTAAAGTTATTATCAAGCCCGGCCTGCTGCAGCGTAGGATTGGAGGTAACCATGGATTCGGTGATGACGATTTCGCCCATCAGATCCATCAGGCTGTCCAGTTTGGAAAGATTGACGTTGATAAGGCTCTGCTTGACCGCCGCATGTGTCTGAGCGGCAGCCGCCGTCTTTGTTTTGTCAGGCGAAACGCTCTCCGCCGCTTTCTCTCCCGCGGGAGCCGGTCCCTCCGAACGGTTCAGAACGGTGTAATCCTTCGTGTAGGTGAAATGCTCAATGACGGGCATGGAACGGTCGGCGTCCTCTTTCTTTTGGAAGAACAGGAGGAAGCCGTCCTTCATGATTACATTGACGGTATCGCTGTTGGTTTCAATGTCCTTCGGATAATACTGAAAATCCGGGATGATGTCCAGGAGATTGGTAACCAGCATAAAAGCCCGCAGATTCTCCATCTGCGCGTCTTCGTCAAAGAAGACCTTAATCGGGTAATAATACCCTTTTTCGGCTTCCTCGCGCACGAGGGCGGTCTCCTGCGGAAGGACAGCCGCGGCGGACTCCTTCGGGGCCTCCGCCGCCGGTGCATTGGGCGCCGCGGGAGCGGCGGGAGAAGCCTTTTCCGGCGATTTAGCGGAGGAAATCTTTTTCAGAAAATCGTTAATTTCTTCTTCGAATGTGCCGATATCTGTAGTGAGTTCCTGCCCGTTCTGAACCTTGTCCACTTCCGCCTTGAGGAAATCCTCCGAACGGAACATCAGGTCAAACAGCGCTTCCAGCCGTTCCTGCGCGATGCCGTTTTCCCGCACATAGGCGAACAGATCTTCCATCTTGTGAGAAATTACCATCAGACTGTTGAACTGCATCATGGCCGAGGAGCCCTTGATTGTATGCATGATACGAAAAATTTCGTTAATGCCATCCTGATTCAGATCTTTGTTTTTTTCGCTGGTAAGCAGAATGTCGTCGAGGTGTTCCAGCAGATCGTTTGTTTCAAAAAGATATACATCCAGCATTGATTCATTTCCGCTGTCCATAGTCATTATCACTCCAAACTTCACGAAATTATAGTGCGAATCGAACGGATAACTGCTATACTTTTATATATATCGACCGCTTTGCCGCAAAATTAATGTACCCGCCAAAGTTTCGGTTAAATTTTAGTAGGAAGATAAAAGAGGTGCCTTTTCATGGCTGAAAATCTGCGCATTACCACACCGGTTCCTACCAGTGACAGCCTTATAAAGCCAAATTCCGCCGTCGGCAGTCCGGCCGTGGATGCGGCGGACCCCACGCGTGTGACCAAGCCCAGCACGCAGGAGCAGAATACGAACAGTCAGTCGATGGATCTGCTGCTCAGCGGGGAATCCGTCTTTGGAAAATTCATTGAGCAGCTCCGTCAGGCGCCCACTCTCTCACAGACTCTGGGGAAAGTGTTTTTTGACCTGGCCCGGCGGCAGGAGGTTCTGCCCGATGCCTTTCCGGCCGACTCCCCCCTGAAACTGTTCGCGCAGGGAATCTCCGGCAAAGAGGACATGCTTGATTCCATCCTGTTCCAGCAAAAGGACAGCACACTCTTTTCGGGCACGCTGTTCCAGACTCTGGGGATGCTTTCGGAGCACAGCGGGGACGGCGTTTTCGACCTGAACCTTGCGGAGTTTCTGAAAGCCTTCGACGGCTTCCGGTCCGCGCCGAGCACTCTGCTGGCGGTAAAGGCCAATCTGGAATCCATCCGCCGGCAGCTTCCGCCCCCTTACCGGGAGCAGCTGCAAAAAGCGGCGCAGAAGCTCTCCAC
>JAEWRF010000082.1 GCA_023460155.1 Bacillota bacterium
GCCTGGACAACAATCCCCAGGAAAATGTTCCGAAACTGCTCGGATGGCTCCGGAAATTCGACCGTGATGATTACTACAAAACCGCCTACGACATGATTGAAGGATTTATAAAGGATCCCGACAACAACTGGAACCGTCTGATCACCAGTGTTTATTCCGACATCGACGAGGGAGTCCGGAAGACGATGTTTGAAAACTTCCTGATTCATTCCGCCATTCTGGGGAGCCGCCGGAAAAACCGGAACGTCGCGAAGTACAACTGCAATATCCCGTGGGCGATCCTGATGGACCCAACCTCGGCCTGCAACCTGCACTGCGCCGGATGCTGGGCCGCCGATTACGGAAACCGGCTGAATCTGGATTTTGAAACGCTGGACAGCATCGTCCGGCAGGGCAGGCGCCTTGGGACCTTCATGTACATATTTTCGGGCGGAGAACCGCTGGTCCGCAAAAAAGACGTGATCCGGCTCTGCGAAAAACACAAGGACTGTGAATTTCTCGCCTTTACCAACGGGACCCTGATTGACGAGGCCTTTGCGGACGAGATGCTTCGCGTGAAGAATTTCGTTCCGGCCATCAGCATCGAGGGCTTCGAAGAGGAAACGGATTTCCGCCGCGGAGCGGGAACCTATCAGGCCGTGGTGAAAGCGATGAACCTCCTGAAGGAAAAAAGGCTGCCGTTCGGGGCTTCTCTGTGCTACACGCGCAAAAACGCCGATACAATCGGCAGTGAAGAATACTTCGACCACCTGATCGGGCTCGGGTGCAAATTCGCGTGGCTGTTTACATACATCCCCGTCGGGGCGGACGCCGTACCCGACCTGATTGCAACGGCGCAGCAGCGCAAACAGATGTATGAGCAGATCCGGAAATTCCGCCAGACCAAACCGCTGTTTACCATGGATTTCTGGAACGACGGCGAATACGTCAACGGCTGCATCGCCGGAGGGCGGCAATACCTGCACATCAACGCGAACGGCGATATCGAGCCCTGCGCCTTCATCCATTACTCCGACTCAAACATTAAGGAAAAGACCCTGCTGGAGGCGCTCCGCTCTCCGCTTTTCATGCAGTACCGTGAGTGTCAGCCGTTCAACCGCAACCAGCTTCGCCCCTGCCCGCTGCTCGACAATCCGGGCAGGCTTTCCCAGATGGTGAAACGGTCGGGGGCAGCCTCCACCGACCTCACGCATCCGGAGGACGTCGACCGGCTGGCGTCAAAGTGCGTCGACGCCGCTCACGACTGGGCGCCGGTCGCCGAAAAGCTCTGGGAGGAAAGCGACGGAAGAAAACGGGCGGAGTTCAAAGCCATGAAGGAACAAGAGGAAAAGGACCGCATCGCCAAAAACGCGGGACGCAAAAAACGGATTCTGTGATTCCAGCCGGGAGCCCGGAACGCGACGATGCGTTCCGGGCTCTTTTATGCCGTCAGGAAAGCAGGGAATACAGCTTGTTAATCTCCGACTCGTTGCTGAAACTGCCCTTTTCCAGTTCGGCGGAACAGCGGGCGCGCAGCTCTTCGCTGCCCATCAGTTCCCGCAGACCCTGCTCGATTCCCTCCGGAGTCATGGGGACAATCAGGCCGTTTCTGCCGGAGTCGATCTGATCGGCCGCGGTGGAAAAAGCAGTCAGCAGAATCGGACGGCACAGTGCCATTGCCTCATCGACGGCGATGGCCTTCCCCTCAAAACGCGAAGGCTGCAGATAAATATCACACTGCCTGAGGTACGGATACGGGTTCGCCTGTTCCCCGAGAAATACGACATGGTCCTCAAGCTGTAATTCCTTTACCTGCCGCCTGAGAGGCTCCTCTTCGGGGCCGACGCCGATGATATACCAGCGGAACGCGGGACCGTTTCGCCGGATGCGGTCAACCGCCGGAAGGGCAAGATCCAGTCCCTTCTGGTGCGAGAGCCGGGCAATGGAGAGAATACGGAGGCCTTCGAACCCGTCGCTGAAGCCGGGGTCCTTCTCCGCCAGAGAGCGCAGAAACTCCGCCGAAATAATGTTGTAGATCACATGGCATTTTTCGGCGTATTCGGGGAACGTCTGCCTCAGCGCTGTCAGGCAGGATTCGGAAACCGTGCAGAGCGCATCCAGCTTTTCCACATACGCCCGGTCGAACGCGGCATTGAGGCCCATGGCGGTATAATCGCCGTGGATAAAGCCGATTTTGCGGCTGGCCTGAACCTTCGTGATATTATAATAGATCGGCTGGCCCTCCATAAAGGCCACGGCGGCGTCATAGCGCTTCGGATTGGGCCGAACAAAATGACGTTCGATTTTCCACATCTTCACAAGGCGCTCCCCCATGGTTCCCTTTAAACCGGCAAAGGAAACCAGCAGGCGGCAGACCGCGAGAAGCGGATGACCTTTGCGCACCAAAGCGGGAAAAGCCTGCCGGATATTCAGCCGGTATTCCGGCGGAAAAAGGGGATCAAGAAGGTTGACCTCGGCCGGAACACGGTCCAGGAAAAGCCCTTCCCCGGCAAAAAGCTGAAGGTCGACTTCGTAGGCGCTGTCATCAAACAGCGAAAGGAGCGTGACCAGACTTTTCTCAATCCCGCCGCTGTGCAGGCTGTAGTTAATGAAAAGAATTTTTTTCTTCTGAGGCATTCAAAAAGCTCCCAAGCGTTATTTTTTCGCGCTGTTGCGGAACAGAGTGCGCGTATAAAGCCGATAAAAAAGGTACACGGCCGCAGTCAGGCGGGTGCGCAGAATGCCGAGAATCAGCCGATCCGCCCGGCTGCCCGACTTCAGGTAATCGGAAGCCGCCGCCTCACGGAGCAGCCGGTTCTTCAGGATTCCGCGGACCTCCCGCCAGCGTTCGGAAAAACCGGCCGGATTGGCCGGGCAGAAGCAGTTAACGAGCGCGGAGTGTGCGGCCATGCGCACCAGCCACGCCCTGTGGCGCTCCTCCATCGGGCCGTACAGTCCGTAACCGGAAAGGATTTTCTTCACCTCGGAAAAGCAGCCCGCAAGCATTTCCATTTTATGAGGACGGTAGCGGGTGCTGAGCGAATCCGGGTTATACCGGTAGTGATAATACGCCCCGCCGACCAAAAGGACTCTGCGGGCCGCGCAGTGTGCCTGAATCGTAGCGGGAAGATCCTCCAGCATGATCTTCCGCTCGTCGCCGTACGCAATCTTGTTTTCCACAAACCATTCGCGCAGATACATCCTGCGCCACGCACAGCCAAGCATTTCGGTGCTGCGCCACTCCCCGCCGTCCGGATCGGGGCCAACCAGTTCTTCGATAATCTTTCCGCGGATCTCGTCGCCAAGCTCCGGGTAATTCACCGGGAGGGCGCAGACGCGGCGGTCGCCGTCCACAAGGTTTTCCCGCACGAAATTGAACACGACCATATCCGCACGGCTTTCCTCGGCCGCAGCGAAAAGGCTGCGGAACATATCCTCCTCCAGCCAGTCGTCGGAATCCACAAAGAGCAGGTATTTCCCCGAAGCGCGGCTCACTCCGTAATTCCGGGTATCCCCCAGACCGCCGTGGGGCTTGTCCAGCACGCGCACCCGCGGATCTTTTTCAAAAGCGCGTGCAAGCGAGAGAGACCCGTCCGTGGAAGCATCGTTGATCAGCAGAACCTCAAAATCCGGCAAGGTTTGCGTCAGGATGCTTTTCACGCACTGGTCCAGGTATTTTTCAACATTGTAGACGGGAACGATCACACTAATTTTCGGCAAGCTTCCGCCTCCTGCTTTTTTTAGCCGTCCGCACAGGAATCTTTCGATCTATTTGAACGGTGCCGCGCAGTCCGCCCACAGCACTGTATCCAATCGGATTACCGCAATTTCATAAAATTATAGCATTTTTTGAGGCCGATTACAAGGTTTTCCCTGTCGGTTGGAAACGCTCCGGTTGCATCCGGCCCGCGGGTATGCTATCCTTTTAGAGAAAGCTGCCCAAGGAGGATTTGCCATGAAAAACTGTCTTGTGCTTCTTACAAAAAAATATCCGTTTGACCGCGGAGAAGAATTTATCGAGAACGAAATTCCCGTTCTCGCCGAGGCCTTCGAAAAAGTGATTTTAATCGCCGTCGCCGTTTCCGATCCGTCCGTCCGGACGCGGAAAGTGCCGGAGAATGTGGAGGTGCATGCCGTCCGGGCCTCCAAGGTGACAAACGGCGTCCCGCTCGCCGCCGTAAAACACCTTCCCCCCGCCGGTGTGCGGAGGCATTTCGGTGCGGAGGAGGACACTCTGCTCGGTTCCAACTGGAAAAAGAGGCTGTTCCTCGCTTACTTTGCCGCGAAAGGCGACCGGATTGCCCGCGAATGCGCCCATGTTCTGAAAGGTACGGACTGGAGCCGCTGGGAAGGCGTCACATTTTACAGCTACTGGTTTTACGACACGGCTCTGGCCGCTCTGCAGCTGAAGCAGGCGTGCCCGCTGAGCCGGAAAAAGGCCGTCAGCCGCGCGCACCGCTATGATCTGTACGACGAACAGAATCCCTCCGGGTACCTGCCGCTGCGCGCGTTTCTGCTCTCCGGGATCGATCGGGTGTACCCCTGTTCTCAGGACGGGACGGACTACCTCGGCCGGAAGCACCCGCAGTACGCGGACAAGCTCAGCACCGCCTACCTCGGCACCACGGATCACGGCACCGGGCCGGAAAGTGCGGACGGTCTGCGCCTTGTGAGCTGCTGCCACATTTCCCCGGTCAAGCGCGTGGAGCTGCTTGCCCAAGCGCTTTCCCTTCTGCCTGACAGCGGATTAAAGCTGAGCTGGACCCATCTGGGCGGCGGCGAAGGGCTGGAAAACCTGAAAACCTTCGCGGCGGAGAAGCTCTCCTTCATGGAATGCAGCTTTCCCGGAGAAGTTAAGAACGCGGAGCTGCTGGAATTCTACCGTACCCGCCCCGCGGACTGCTTCGTGAACACCAGCAGTTCGGAGGGCCTTCCGGTCAGCATTATGGAGGCCTGCTCCTTCGGACTGCCCATCGTTGCCACCGACGTAGGCGGTACCCGGGAACTGGTGCGGGATGGGGAAAACGGATTTCTGCTCCGGGAGGATTTCGAGCCTTCTGAATTGGCTTCTCTGCTGGAAAAAATCGGCCGGATGCCGCCGGAGGAGCGAAGTGCTCTGCGGAACCGCAGCCGCTCCCTATGGCTTGAGAGTTTCTGCTCCGAATCGAATTATGCCCGCTTTGCGGAAGAGATTCAGCCCTAAGCTCTCATTTTATATTATTTTAAAAACGGGAAAAGACGGCTGTCAGCCGCCTTTTCCCGTTTTGAGATTGTCGAAAAACATGCAGACCGTCGAAAATCGTGCAAGTCAAGGCGGCAAACGCCGCAAATGAGAGAACATACTCCATGTATGTGACCGAAATTTGCAAGTGCAGCCAACGCAGAAAGTAAAATTGCAAAGCAATTTTGCGGCTGCGCGACTTTATCGACGATCTGAGCCGCCTGTTCCCGTTTTAATTAAAAGATATTGGCAATACTGGGGACTTCGGACTCCGTCAGATAGGTAAGCTGCGTGATGCTGCGGTCGCAGTCGGCAAGATACTGCTCTTTCGCGCCGAAGCGGCAAAGGTTCGGCAGCCCGGAAAGCGTCTGGTCAATCGCCTCCAGCCGGGCGTGCGGCATATACAGGCACAGCACAGAGTGACCGGCGCGCCAGTCCTTAACGGCCTGTTCGCAGAGGGAAACCGACTTTGCCGTATCCCCTGCGATTTCCGCGTCCCGCGCCGCCGTCACCGTTTGAATCATCGTTTCGCTCGCCTTCCGCGTAGTGCGAAGCCCGAGCAAACAGACGGTGACCAGAACAATCAGAAGAATCAGGGAGGCCCACAGGCGCTTCATGCGCTCGCCTCCCTTTTCACGATAAAGAAATCGCCCTTCCGGTTCGCCGTCATCAAAAAGATTTCATTCAGGCCGAGGTTCTGCCCCTGCAGAACTCCTTCGAGCCAATCGCGGTTTTTTTCGCAGAGCTTCAGAGAAAAATCGGAGATTACGCCGTCGCTGACGACAACCGTTTCAAGGCCGCAGTCCGGCAGGGCCACCCCGAGCATCCCGGCCGTTGGCTGTTCCTTATCCGGCTTTTTGATGACGCTCATCTTGCCGTTCGTCTCCACGATGGCATAGGCGACATCCTGAATGCTGAACACGTTCTTCTGGCGGAGCTGCTCCACCAGATCCTCCGTCGTCATGCGGAGCCGGCGCATTTCTCCCGGCTGAACAACTCCGTCGCTGATCACGATAATCGGCTTGCCGCAGATCAGGCGGCGGAATTTCGTGCTTTTCACCATGAGGGCGGAGATCAGAATTTCGCACATGACCAGCACGGCAATCGGCACAAGGCCGCTCGCCAGCGGCTGGCCGGTATCCTGCATCGGGATGGAGGCAAGGTCTGAAATCAGCAGGGTCACCACCAGCTCGCTTGTCTGCAGCTCGCTGATCTGCCTCTTCCCCATCAGCCGGACCGCCGCGATAATCACGGCATACAGCAGAATGGTTCGTACAAAGGAAACCGTCATTTTCATCACCGGATTCTAGTATGGGCCGATCCCTCTCCGGTTATGTATCCGGCGGCGGTTCCGGAAAAAGCCGGGATTAGGCGCCGGTGGTCACGAAACCGATGGTCTTGCCACCCGCCGCGGCAACGCGCCGGAAGGATTCGCCGAGACGCTCAAACGGGGTCGAGCCGTACCGGACGGACAGAATGACCGCCTCGGAAAGCGCCGCAATGTTTTCGGCGTCCGGATAGCGCTCGTCCGACGGTGCGCAGAGCACCACGTAATCCGCAAGACCCGCAAGCTCTTTTACCAGAGCGGCGGATGCTTCGCCCGCCAGCAGGTCGGCCGGGTCGCCCCCGAGATTCGATGAGCCGGCAAGGAACGCAAGACCGCTCTGCGAAGGAACGGACACAAGCGCCTCCGCCGCGGTGCAGGCACCGGAAAGAACGTCGGCCGCGGTTTTCTGCGGCTTGACCTCCAGGCGCTGAGTCAGCGACGGGGTGCGGAAATTTTCTTCGGCGAGAATCACCTTTTTACCGGCCTGCGCCAGAGAGGCTGCAAGCCCGGCCGCGACGACGTCGGCGCCATTGTTCTCACACACGTCGGCAATCAGGAAGATTTTTGCGCCGCCGGACTGGTGAAGCGCCGCCGCGCGCAGTTTGCGGCAGGCGTCCTCCGCTTCCTTCTGAGACTCCGGAACCTCCGCGAGAAGCGTTGTTTTAAAGGCTTCCTCCGCATAGCGGCTGTTGCGGATCGTCTTGTCGCTGAGGACAATGAAAATCCCGATGCAAAGATACACGATGAAGCCTACAACGAGACCGATCAAGCCCGCTTTCACCATGGCGGACTTCGTCGACTGTGCCTTCGCGGGCGCAGCCTTGTCGGTGATGGTTGCAACCAGCTGCGGATTTGGGAATTCCTTTATGAGGTCTTCCGTGAGCACCTGCGCCGCCGTATCCGCCAGGAGCGCCGCTTTGGAAGCATCCGTGGTGTTGACCGTCAGCTTCACAACCGGCGCGGAGTTCAGCTGCTCCGCCGTTATTTTCAGAATGTCGCTCTTGGGAACTCCCGCCCGCTCGGCAGTCTGAGCCGCAATCTCATTGCCCGAGGCCAGCGCCACCGAGCTCTGCACGCGGCTGTAAAGTATATTGGTGTACTGGAGGCGGTAGTCGCTGTCCGAATTTTCCGGCACGCCGCAGGTCACCGTATAGGTGGTGGTCGCCGAATACGTCGGGTGGACGAATTTCAGCGGCATCAGTCCGAACACAAGCCCAAAGGCCAGAACAACCAGCGCGAATTTTATGCGGGTCTTTCTAAAGAAGTGCGTGATTTCCGAAAAACTTATAAACAGTTCCATCGGTTACCTCCTGAATTTTCTATCTATTTCTGATTCCGGCAGCTTCACGCCGGCAAAATCGAGCACCTTTTTCAGTATGGACACCCAGTCGTAGTGGGTCCGGGCAAATTCGCGCTCCGCTTCGGAGACGGCGGGGTTCTCCCGGCACCGACCGGTGAACTCCACCACCCGCTCCATATCCACGGGCGAGGAATCGTTGGGCAGCTTTATGGCAAACGGGGCGTTTGCGTCGAGGTCATCGTCTTCATAAGCGTACAGAAACGGGATACCCGCCGCGCAGTATTCCCGCGCTTTCAGGGAAGAACAGCGGATCAGCCCCCTGCGGTAGCACCCGAGGGAAGAAACCCCCAAGTCGGCCCGTCCGTAATATTCGGCGAGCGCTTTGCCCGTCCGGAAGCCGGGACATTCGACGCTGTCCTCCAGTCCGAACTGCGACACCTGACGGTGAAACTCCGGCATCTCCTTTGCGTCCCCGCCAACAAGGAGAAAGCGAAGTTTTGGCCCTTCCGGGTGCCGTTTCCGGTACGCGGCCATTCCGGCGAGGACCCGGTCGTAGGCCTGCCACCAGAGCGTCCCGGCCACGCCGATCAGCACGATTTCCTCTTTGTTCTGCGGGTGCCGGATCTCATCGAATTCCGAAACCGCGACGCCGTTGGAAATATTCACGGCCGGAATACCGAAAAAGCGTTCGGCGCGGTCGCCGATCAGCACGGCGGCGTCCGCCGCTCCCCGCAGGGACAGCCCGGAGAACCGGTCCTCCGCCGCGGTGCCGAGAATTTTCGCCAGCGTAATCGCCTGGCGGGTCATCGGGCGGACCCCCCGGACATTCCGGATGTAATCCTTAAAATACGGATAATTCGGGATCTCCAGAATCACTTTCTGCGCGCCGCCCGCCTTCGCGGCCCGGCAAAGCGCGGTAGCGTCGAAACTCATGCGGTCCAGCCGGAAATACAGAACATCGCAAGGATGCTGTTTCAGATATTCCCCCGCCGCCTGCGCAAAGCGGTGCATCCGGCCCGACCCCTCCGGAACCGATACGGTCTCCGTGCGGTTTCCCGTCCGAAAGCGGTATTCGGCTCCGCTCCAGAGGGAATAGGTCACTTCAAAGCCAAGACGCTCAAAGGCTTCGGCCTGCCACGCGATTTTCCGGGTAACTCCGGAATAGAGCGGGGCGTCCTCCTGAAACGTCAGATACAGCAGTTTCATAGGCAAAGCTCCCTGTAAAAATTCCCGTAGTTGCGGTCGGCGCTGAACTTTTCGCTCCAGACGGAGCGGGAGGCCGCGCACATCCCCGCATATTCCTCCGGGCTCCTGTCCCGCAGAGCGCGCAGCTTTGCAAGCAGTTCCGGCGGAGAGAAATCCGCCGGAAGCAGCAGGCCGTTTTTGCCGTCCTCCACGATCTCTGAAGTTCCGCCGACATCGGTGGCCACGACGGGCACTCCGAAGGAGCAGGCCTCCATTACTGAAACCGGGATTCCCTCGCTGGAACTCACGTTGACAAACGCCGTAACTCCATGGGTTTTGTAGTAGTTCAAAACCGCCTCGTTCCCCATCTGCCCCGCGAACTCGGCTTGTACATTCGGCGGAAGTCCTTCGGCAAGCGATTTCAGTTCCGTTTCCAGCGGGCCGGAGCCGAGGTGCGTCCAGCGCACGGGGAAATCCGCCTGCCGGAGCGCTTCGATAATTAAGTGGAGCCGCTTAACCGGAACCATGTACGAGCAGGAAACGAGATGAAATTCTTCCCGGCTCCCCGGCGCTTCGCCCGCGTCCCGCGTGCCGAGATAGGAAACCCGGAGTTTCGATTTGAACTCCGGATATTCATCCGTGATCGTGCGCACTCCGTCCATTGAGCAGGGAAAAAGCCGGTCCACCGCATTCAAAAGGAAGAAGCGCATCGGCAGATACCCGTATTCCGACCGCTCGGCGTGGATATCAAAGCCGTGAGCGCGCGAAACGAGGCGTACGCGGACTCCCCGTTTCCGCAGATTGGCCGCGAGCAGAGCGCCCGCGGCGGCGGCATCGTAAAACCAGTAGCTGTAAATGGTAACGTCGTCCGCCCCCGAAAGCTCTTTGCTTTCCCGGAGGGCGTCGTAGATTTCCAGCGCATTCTTCATAAAGAACAGCATGTTTTTACCCCGCCCGGAGGAAAAACGGCCTGAACGGAGCAGGCGGCGGCATTCCTGCCGCACGCAGGGCAGCGAAAGGACGCGGAGGTACGCGGCTTTGCCGAGCGTTTTGCGGCGAAGCGGATAGCATTCCATTCCCGCCGGAAGCTCCCGCGTACGGACACCCTCCGGCTTCACGCAGCAGGGGCAGACCGCAACCCGATCAAATCCCGAGACGTGCGGAAGTTCGCCTGAAAGGAATTCCTCGCCTGTACTATACGGAAAGGAATGAGTCAGAAGAAGCAGAAGTTTCACGTCTTCCCCTCCAGAAACGGTGGTTCCTTCTCAAAAATTCCACGGGAAGCGCGCGTATGCGCACTGGCCCACACAAGGAAAAGGGCGAGAAGGTAAACGCCGATATAAAAGCAGAGGTAAGTCAGGTTGAACACGTCGGTCACCCAGAGAAACGCAAAACTCCGCGGGATGTAGACAAAGTCCTTGATGGCAATCAGGCAGCTCGCCAGCACCGGCCAGGAGCGTGTGAGCATCGTGGAGAAAAAGCGGAAAATAAGCCCGACCAGCATGCTGACCACCGCGACGCCGGGCAGGCCGTACGCCACATAGGCCTCCGCCACAAAGGAGGTGCCGAAACCGCCGCCGGAAAGATACCGGCCCGGGTCTACCATATAGGTAAGCACATGGGCATAGTTGTGGGTATACTGAACGAACGCAAGGTTCTGAACCTCCACGATGGGAGTGAAGCCGAACAGCGCGCGGGTAATCTGATTGTTGTGAATAAACATTTCAAACGGGTAGAACAGGTACTGCCAGGAAATGTTGTGGTCGATAGAATCCCATTTGTTGACCGTCTGCACCACTACGCGGAAGCTTGCGCCCTGCGAGTAGAAGAAATTGCTGAAAAGGGTGAGGAAGTTCTTGTCAAACTTGAACCCGCCCGCGCGGACCTCGGCAAATACCTGCAGGAGGTACATGCCTACCACGGCGACCACCGCGCCGATTGCCACCGTACGCTTTTTCAGGATGCGCCTGTCATTTTTCAGAAGGGTATCGCGCATCACAAAGTAAATCATAATCATGAGAGCTTCCGTTACGAACGTATTCCGACGTCCCGTGAAAAGCGAAGCCAGCATATAAACGGTATAAACGACCATCGGCCATTTGAGCTGCTTTTTGTCGGGCAGAGTCGCAAGAAAGACGGCAAACGAGGGCACGAAGAACAGCGACATGCGGCTGATGACGGTCGGCACGCTCGTTTCGGAAACAAGTGTGAACGATTTTAAGTAGCTCCCGGTGCGGAACACATTCAAAATGGATAAAAGGAGCACATAGAAAAAGGCGATGGAGCTTGCCAGCAGGACCACCGCGCTGATCTGGCGGATCACCGGCAGCAGCGGGCTCTGCGGATAAGCCGAGGAGCCCTTTTCGCGGAGCGCTTTCTCCCGGCGGGCAAAAAGGAGCCCGGAAAGCCGGTAAGCCGCGTAAACGAAAAGGAACGAAAGGTTTACTACCTGCAGCGCCACAAAGAGGTTTTCGTAATTCGGGGCCTCCAGATTATAGAGAAGCTGCGCCGGATCGGAAAAGAACGCGATATAAACACGCCCGAGCAGCAGAATATCAAACGTCCCCGCAAAAACCAGCATCGGGAAATCGCGGCGCACGTGCTGGCCGAGATCCCAGAATACGGAAACGTTGAGCAGGAGGTTCGCGGCAAACAGCACATAGACCGCCGGCTCATAAAAAAAGCCGCCGAAAACCGTCAGAAGATTCGCCGTCAGAATCAGAAGCGAGGTTGTACCAAACAAAACCGTGTTTCTAAGACAGCGCGTCGTTTTCCATTTTGCCATGCATACGCC
>JAEWRF010000083.1 GCA_023460155.1 Bacillota bacterium
GCGCCAGAATTCTGGTCCTTCACGGGAAAAAGAACGACCGGCGCGCCAAAATTCCGGACGAAGCTTATTTTGAACGCTACTGCCGCCTGTTTGAACTCGGAAAAGGCTTCGGTGTTACAGTCGCGCAGGAGAACGTCAATCAGTGTCTCAGCGACGACCCGGAATTTATCCGCAGCATGAAGCTTTTCTGCGGCACAGGATGCGCATTTGTGCTGGATATAAAGCAGGCCGTACGCGGCGGCATAGATCCCTACGTCATGTGCGAAACAATGGGCTCACGCCTGGTTCACGTTCATTTGAACGACAACGACGATTCCTCCGACTGCCTGCTGCCCGGAGTGGGAACGATGAATTTTCCCGCGCTAGTTTCCATCTTGAGACACAATCAATTTTCCGGTGATCTTCTGATTGAGGTTTACCGCAAGAGTTTCGGAGCGTTGGAGGAGCTTTCCTACGCCAAAAGATCCGTGGAGGATTTACTTGAAAAACTGCGGCAGAAGTCTTGAATTTTTTCCCAAAAATATGTTATAATTGAACAAATAATAGTTGGTGGTGAAACCCATGAAGTGTCCGTATTGCGGCTACAGCGAAAGCAAGGTCATCGATTCAAGGCCCACCGACGAAGGGGAACGGATCCGCAGGCGCAGGGAATGCCTAAAATGCGCGAAACGCTTTACCACATATGAAGTGATTGAAACCGTTCCTATCGTCGTCATAAAAAAGGACAAGTCCCGTGAGGTCTTCGACCGCAGCAAGCTTCTGAACGGCCTTCTGCGCGCCTGCGAAAAGCGCCCGGTTTCCATTGAGACCCTGGAAACCATTGTGGACGAAATCGAAAACATCCTCCAGAATTCTCTGGATCGGGAAGTACCCTCCAGCCTCATCGGCAAATACGCGATGGAAAAACTGAAAAATGTGGATGAAGTGGCTTATGTGCGATTTGCTTCCGTCTATCGCCAGTTCAAGGATATCAACACATTTATGGAAGAACTGAGCCGGATTATCAAAAACAAATCGAAATGAAGTCCGTCTTCTTCCGGGTCCGACAAACAAATACCGCAAAAACAGCCGCCATTTTGCCTTGGGCGGCTGTTTTCCTGACCAAAGCATTCCAAGTTTCGCAAGTGGCCTCAATTTGTTTCCAAACTGTGAAAAATGTCAATAATACCCTTATCACGCCCGGAAACGCTTTACAAGAAACGGTCCTTCATGTAAAATAGATTAAATTGAACAGGAGTGTTGAAGTTGCAGCCAAAATATAAACGAATTTTATTAAAACTGAGCGGGGAAAGCCTCGCGGGCAACCATGCGCACGGCATTGATTTTGATACGGTATTGAAAATCTGCGAACCGATCCGCGAATGCACCCGACTCGGAATTGAGATGGGCATCGTGGTCGGCGGAGGAAATTTTTGGAGAGGCCGGAGCAGCGGCAAAATGGACCGCACCCGCGCCGACCATATGGGGATGCTTGCCACAACCATCAATGCGCTGGGCGTGGCGGACGCGCTGGAACAGCTCGGCGTTCCCGTCCGGGTCCAAACGGCGATTGAAATGCGGCAGATTGCGGAACCTTATATCCGGAACCGGGCCGTGCGCCATCTGGAAAAGGGCAGGGTCGTTGTGTTCGGCTGCGGAACCGGGAACCCGTTTTTCTCTACGGATACCGCCGCTGCTCTGCGCGCCGCGGAAATTGACGCGGATATAATTTTCAAGGCAACGATGGTGGACGGCGTGTACGACTGCGACCCGAAGAAGAATCCGGACGCGGTAAAGTACGATACGCTGACCTTCATGGATGTTCTGAGCAAAAATCTTCAGGTCATGGACAGCACGGCGGCTTCGCTCTGCAAGGATAACCGCATTCCGATCCTTGTTTTCAATATCGACCGGCCGCAGAACATTCTGAGCGCGGCCTGCGGAGAATCTCTTGGAACGATCGTTAAGGAGGAAGAGTCATGAATGAAATTTTGACGGATGCCGAAAACCGGATGAAAAAGAGCATTGCGGTCCTCTCATCCGATTATGCGGCGGTTCGCGCGGGCAGGGCCAATCCGGCCGTTCTGGATAAAATCCGCGTGGATTATTACGGAACTCCCACCGCTTTAAATCAGCTTGCTGCTATCTCGGTCAGCGAGGCCAGAATTCTGACGATTCAGCCGTGGGATATGTCTGTCTGCAGGGCAATTGAAAAAGCGATTGAAACCTCCGATCTCGGCATCAACCCGCAGAGCGACGGAAAAGTGATCCGACTGACCTTTCCGCAGCTTTCGGAGGAAAGACGCCGCGACCTGTCAAAGGAGATCAGCAAAATGTCGGAGGAATGCAAGGTTGCAATCCGTTCCATCCGGCGCGACGCCATGGAAAAGCTGAAATTAAAGAAGAAAAACTCTGAAATGACGGAAGATGAACTCAAGCAGACGGAGAAAAAGGCGCAGGATCTCACGGATAAGTACTGCAAGGAAGCCGACAGCGCCTTTGAAGAAAAGAAAAAAGAAATCATGGAGATATAACCCGCTATGACAAACAGCGTTTTGCCCCGGCATCTCGGGATTATCATGGACGGCAACGGCCGGTGGGCAAAAAAGCGGGGACTGCCGAGGTCTGCCGGCCACGCGGCCGGAGCCGCCGTATTTAAGGACATCGTCCGCTACTGCGGCAAAATCGGAATTCCCTACCTGACGGTTTACGCCTTTTCCACCGAAAACTGGAAGCGCCCGCACGATGAAGTGCTCACCCTCGTCAAGCTGTTCAAGCAGTATCTGGACGACGCGCTGACAAATTTTCTGAATGAAAATATCAAAGTCCGGTTTCTGGGCGACACCGATGCGTTTGACCCTCAGCTTCAGGACCTGATTGCCCGGACCACAGAGGTCTCCTCTACACATACCGGCATGGTGCTGAATATTGCGCTGAATTACGGAGGACGTGCGGAGCTTTGCCGTGCGTTCCGGCTTTTGGCCGAAGAAGTGCAGGCGGGAACCCTTTCGCCGGACGAAATCACTGATGAGGCCGTTGCTTCTCACCTTTACACCGCCGGTCAGCCGGATCCCGACCTCATCATCCGGCCGAGCGGAGAGGAAAGGATGTCCAATTTTCTTCTATGGCAGTCCGCCTATTCGGAATTTCTCTCCCTTGATATTTTGTGGCCGGATTTCCGGCCGGCAGATCTTGACCGGGCACTGGAAGCCTATGCCCGCCGCAACAGACGTTTTGGGGGGATTTAATTGAGAACACGAGTCACGTCGGCAATTGCTCTGGTGATTTTTTTAGCTGCCATCGTACTTTTTAACAGCTCGTTTCCCATCGCGCTGAACATGGCGATTGCGCTCGTGTCCGTGCTGGCCGATTATGAAATCATTTCCGCGCTCGGAGTCTCCAAAAATTATGTTTTGCTGGTTCCCAGCCTGTTGTTTTCCGCCATACTCCCGTTTCTTACGGATCCCCTCCTATGCCAGGCAGCCTATTTCCTTTATACGGTGGTCATTTTCAGTTCTCTGATTTTTTACCATTCTGTTATGACCTTCCGGGAAATCGGCGTGATCTACAGCATGTCGCTGATGATTCCCACCGCTCTCGGGACGATCATCGGCCTGCGCAGCGTAGGCGGCACACACGGGATGTTCTATGTAATTATCGGGATTTTTTCCGCCTGGGTCGCTGATGTCGGCGCTTATTTTGCAGGAAGCTTTTTCGGCAAACACAAGCTCTGCCCGAACATCAGTCCCAAAAAGACGGTGGAGGGCGCGGCAGGGGGACTCATCCTGAATGTTGCCGCCATGTTGGTTTTCGGGTATATCTTTCAGGTTATTTATTACGCGCACAGCGTTTCCGTCTCCTATGTTTCCCTTCTTCTGATCGGAATCTTCGGCACCGGGATTTCCATTCTTGGGGACCTAAGCTTTTCCCTTATCAAGCGGAGCTGCCACATCAAGGATTTCAGCGAAATTATCCCCGGCCACGGCGGGATTCTGGATCGCTTCGACAGCGTGATTTT
>JAEWRF010000084.1 GCA_023460155.1 Bacillota bacterium
TTTGCCCTCCCGGTCAACAATAATGGTGGCAAAAACCGGAAGATGGGTATTTTCTTTCGCCGCCAGTACAGCCGCCTTGCATTCGTAGGTATCGCTCATTGTTTCAATGAGGATCAGGTCAGCTCCCGCCTGCTCCCCGGCCAATGCGGCTTCCGCAAACATGGAAACGGCATCCTCAAAGCCGAGGTCGCCGAGCGGCTTGAGCAGCTTGCCCGTGGGGCCGATATCCATCGCGACGAGCGCGCCCGTACCTTCTGCCGCGGCTTTCGCAAGCCGCACCCCGGCGGTCACGATCTCCCGAACCTCATAGCCGCTGTCCCTGAGCTTCGCGGCGTTAGCGCCGAACGTGTTGGTTTTCAGAATGTCTGCGCCGGCCTCCAGATAGCTCCGGTGAATCCCGGAAATCACATCGGGCCGGGTGAGGTTCCATGGCTCCGGCAGTTCGCCCGGGCCAAGGCCCTTTTCCTGCAGAAGCGTCCCCATTCCGCCGTCAAAAAAAATAACCCGTTTCCCCAGTTCACTCAGCAGATTCATCGGCCTGCTCCTTTCTGAACGGACAGTTTTCCGCATGGCAGCCCATGCATTTTGCAATGTGGCAGCTTGTTTTCTCCGATGTCAGCCCAATCACGGCGGTAACCGACTTTGCGGGGGCAAGCATAAAGCTGTCGGTTGCCGTCAGCCCGATCCGCTTGGGGCAGTCGAGCAGCGTCAGAATTTCCCGCTGCAGCCGGATCGGGAAGTCCCCGTATCCGGGGCTGAAGCGCGGTCGGAGAAAAAGGCCCCTCCGGGCCGCATCGCGAGCAATTTCCGCCTCCTGCTCGTCGCAGAAGCTTTCAATCGCCGCCGCAGATGCCGCCTGAAGCACCGCCGCACGGCTGATTTCCAGACGCGCGGAACGCTCAAGCAGAACGTCAGCCTGCACGCCCAGTGTTGCCGCAAACAGGACTGCCTCCCGGCATCCGCTCAGGTGCTCCCGCAGGGATCTGCCCGGGACCTCCAGACTGCCGACCCATACAGACCCTCCGTCGAAGCGGAGGGGAAACGTACGGAAAACACAGCGCGGCGAAACGCTGCGGAGCAGTTCCTCTTCACAGGAAGCGATCAGCTTTTCAAGCACCTCATCCGGTGGATTCGGCCCACAGCCGAGATAACGCAGAACTTCTTTTTCTCTGATCTTCATATTACCCGATAATCTCCGAAAGATTCTCCATGATTTTGCCCGCGACATCCGGCTTATTCATGGTATAAATATGGACCGCATTCACGCCGTTTGAAATCAGATCGATGATCTGTTCGGTCGCGTAGGCGATTCCGGCCTGCTTCATCGCTTCCGGCCGATCCGCGAATTTATCAACAATCGCCCGGAAGCGCGGCGGAAGTGACGTACCGGAAAGAGAGCAGATCCGCTTGATCTGACGGCTGTTGGTCACCGGCATAATCCCCGCGACCACCGGAACCCGGATTCCTTTCGCAAGGGCGCGGTAAAGGAAATTGTAAAATACGTTGTTGTCAAAGAACATCTGCGTCGTTAAAAAATCACAGCCCGCATCCGTTTTTTCCTTCAGGTAACGAATGTCGTCCTCCTTGTGCTCGCATTCCACATGTCCATCGGGATAACAGGCTGCCCCGATGCAGAAATCCCCCTCCGCCCGGATCTGCCGGATCAGCTCCGAAGCATATCGATACCCGCCCTGCGCGGGGAACTCAGACCCCTGAGGAATATCGCCCCTCAGAGCCAGCACATTTTCAATTCCGTTTTCACGCATGTTCCGCAATACGGCGGAAATCTGCTCTTTTGTTGCGGAAACGCAGGTCAGATGAGCAAGTGCCGGAATACCTAGCTTCTGCACACCGGCGGCAAGCCTGACGGTATTCCCAGCCGTTCCTCCCCCCGCGCCGTAGGTGACGCTCAAAAACGCCGGCCTCAGCGCGGCGATTTTCCCGATTATCTCCTCCGCCTGAGGAAATTCGGCATCCTTTTTCGGGGGAAACACCTCGCAGGAAACCGTTACTTTCCCGCTGTTTAAAAGATCACCGATTTTCATATAAAACCTCCGAGAAAAAAATTACAATAAAAAATCCCGTCTTCCTTTTCATAGAAGACGGGAAAAATCCCGTGACACCACTTCAATTCACCCGCGCCTCACGGCGTCGGATCTCTGAGGGCACACCGGCTGCAAAACGGGCATACCCGCTTTCAATAACGGGAAATCCCGTCGCAGCCTGAATGTTTCCACCTCGGTGCGCCACTCGGAAGCCATTTTCCGCTTTCCTTCCGCCAATCTCCCTTTCAGCCCGGATCAACTCCGCGGGGGACCTCTCTTTCCGGCGTTCCGAAAACGTACTCTCTTCGTCATTGTGTTTAAAGTATTCTTATATTTTAAATAGTATAAGACATTTCTCTCCGCAAGTCAACCCGTTCCGGTTCCATCCAGATTGGGTTCACTAAGAATCTGAGGAAAAAAATTCATGTCAAGATCCTTTTTGCAGATTGGCCTGCCCCAAAGAAAACCTTGAATATAGTCGCACCCATTCGCCTGCAGATAGTCCAGCTGAATCTGATTTTCCACGCCCTCCGCAACGACCTTCATGCCCATTTGATGGGCAAGCCGGATGATATCCTCTACAATCTGTTTTTTGCTGGCCGGTTCGTTCAGGGTATTGATAAAGGACTTGTCCAGCTTCAGAATATCCACGGGAAGATTCTGAAGATAGCTGAGCGAGGAATAACCCGTCCCGAAATCGTCAAGTGCTATGCGGATTCCCATATCCTTTAATTTTCGGAGAAGTTTCGCGGCATCCGCCGAGGCCGATATAAATACCGATTCCGTAACTTCAAGTTCCAGCCGGCCCGGATTGAAATCCAGCTCCTTCAGCACTGACTGAACCATCTGCACAAAAGATGGTTCCATCAGCTGAACGGCCGAGATATTAACGGAAAGAAGAACATTGCTGCAGCAGGTGATTTTCTGGAAATCCTCGCAGGTCCTCCGCAGAATCCATTCACCCAGAGAAATAATCTGCCCTGTTTTCTCCGCCGCCGCAATCAGTCGAAGGGGGCTGACAAAACCCAGCTTTGGCGACTGCCACCGGATCAGCGCCTCGAATCCGCGCAGCTGCTTCGAAATGGAATCATACTGAGGCTGATAAACCATAAATATTTCGCCGTTGCTTACGGCATCTTTCATGTTGTTTTCAAATTCAACCTGCTGAAGGACATCATTCTTCATTTGCTCCTGAAAAAGCTGCACCGAGTTATTTCCGTTTTGCTTGCCCTGATACATCGCCATATCCGCATATTTCAGAAGCTCCTCCGCACTGGTTCCGTCCTCCGGGTAGATGGCAATCCCGATACTCGCGCCGGTACTGTACTGCTCATTCCCGATTTCAGTCGGTTTTTTCAGCACCTCCTGAAGAGAATGCATATAGCGGCAGATTTCTTCCCCGCTCATCCGCTGCTGAATAATCAGCGCAAATTCATCCCCGCCCAGTCGCCCGACAAAATCGGATTCATGGATGTTTTCCCGAAGCCGGAGCGCCGCGGTCACAAGGAAAATATCTCCGATATTATACCCTGCGGTATCATTTATCTTCTTGAAATTGTCAAAATCTATAATTGCAACCGCAAACCGATCCGAACTGTCGGTATGCGACAGAAGAAGATCGATCCGGTTTAAAATCATCAGCCGATTGGGAAGCTCCGTGAGCAGATCAAAGTACGATAGACTGTTGAGCTTCTCCTCGTTTTCGCTCAGCTGTTTCGTATAAGCTTCCATCTGTTCGTTTTGGCTCTGCAGCTGTTTCCGTGCCGACAAAATCTCCTCTTTCAGTCTTTCCAGCTTCAGCTTCTGCCCCGTCTTCTCATAAAGTTCCTCGCTCAAACGCTTCTGCGAGGAATACAGAACGGAAATAATAAAAATCGTAGAAAGCGACGCCGGAATCCCCGGCGCGGCGGCAGGGTTTACGCTGCTGAAAACCAGCAGGCTCAAACCAAGGAACTGCACAATATTGACAGCCATCGCAATGACATACCCTGTACGAAACAGGGATACCGCAAGATAAAAAGAAAGAAACACCTGAACCTGGCAAAGAATTCCGTTGAGAACATTGGACCCCGGATGGGTTGCCTCAAGATAAGCCGTCACTCCGTACAGGACCAGATAAACATATGGATAAAACTGCTTCTTGGACAGATGGAACCGCCCCGTATGTAAAATCTCTCCTTGCTCCTTCGGAAGCTCCTTGTGGTTATCGCCCGCATACTCCTTGCTTATCCCCACCGGCATTGATAAGCGCCTTCTTTTATCCAAAATTTGTCGGTCCGCAATCACAATCCTGCCAAACGTTCCGGATTAATTTGAGGCATGCCATTGTCATAAATTCAGCTTACCAGATTTTTAGGAAAAATTGTAGAATAAAAATCTAATTGAATTGTACTATATTCGCTTGAATATTTCAATATTTACTTTATTTTTTGGCAATTATTATAAATTTTCATTGTCAATTTCTATCTTAGGAAAATCGGTGCAATTCATCCAAAGCAGAATTATTTCAATTTAAAAAAATTGTAGAATAAGAGCCAAAAGTGATTTGCCGACGGAGGGAAAAAACATGGAGAAACAGGACAGAAAGTACGGATGTTACCTTCAGATATTAAAGGAAGAACTGCTTCCGGCATTCGGCTGCACCGAACCGATCGCCATCGCCTACGCAGCTGCAAAGGCACGCGAAGTGCTGGGGTGCGAACCGGAAGCGGCGGTGATTGAGGCCAGTTCCAATATCGTTAAAAACGTTAAAAGCGTCGTTGTGCCGAATACCGGAGGACTGCGGGGAATCGAAGCTGCCGCCGCCGCCGGGATCGCAGCAGGCAGGGCGGAAAAGGAGTTGGAATGCATCTGCGAGGTAAGCCCGTCACAGATTGAGCAAATCCGGAAATTTCTCTCTGAAAAACAGCTAAAGGTAAAGGTTTCGGACAGCCCCTTCATTTTTCTGATCCAGATTGACCTGCAAAAAGGGGAAGATCATGCCTCCGTGAGGATTGTCAACTATCACACGAACATTGTACGCATTGAAAAAAACGGAACTGTTCTCTTTGAAAAGGAAGTGGCGGCCGAAAGTGAGGATCTGACCGACCGAAGCCTCCTGAACGTTTCTGATATTCTGGATTTTGCAGAAACCGTTTCGCTGGAGGATGTTGATGAAACGATTTCGCGGCAAATCGAGTTTAACTCCCGGATCGCCGCCGAGGGCATCCGCGGAAATTACGGAGCCAACATCGGGGAAGTCCTGTTATCCACCCGGCCGAATGATGTTGCCCTGCGCGCAAGGGCGATGGCAGCGGCCGCCTCGGATGCCAGAATGAGCGGATGCGAGCTGCCGGTGGTGATCGTATCCGGCAGCGGAAACCAGGGAATCACGGCATCCGTCCCCGTAATCGAATACGCGAAGGAGCTTGGTTCTTCCCGCGAAAAGCTGATCCGGGCCCTTGTGCTTTCCGACCTTGTCACGATTCACCAGAAAACCCCAATCGGGCGCCTTTCCGCTTTCTGCGGCGCGGTCAGCGCGGGCTGCGGAAGCGGAGCCGGCATCGCCTACCTGTACGGCGGCGGCTATGAAGAAATTGCCCACACAATAGTGAATGCTCTCGCCATTATTTCCGGTATGATCTGTGACGGAGCCAAAGCCTCCTGTGCCGCAAAAATTGCGACCGCCGTGGAAGCGGGAATTCTCGGGTATCAGATGTACTGCAAGGGACAGCAGTTTAGAAGCGGAGACGGGATCATTACCAAGGGAGTCGAAGCCAACATCGCCAATGTCGGCAGACTTGCCAAGGAAGGAATGCGGGAAACAGACAGGGAAATCGTCAGCATCATGACCGGCTGCTGATCAGCCGCAAATAAAAAAGGAACCCGGCTTTACAGCCGGGTCCTTTTTTTACGCCAGGATTTCCTTCATTTTTTCAATAAACAGGCGGCATTCCTCCAGCGTACCCACAGACACGCGGCTGAAAGCGAACGCTTCAATGTGGATCCCGCTCTGCACCAGCTTTTCCTGAATTTCAAAGGGCTCCCGGCCCGTATCAAAGTAGACGAAGTTCGTCTGGGAATCAAAGACCTTGCAGCCCAATTCACGGAGCTCCCGGGTGATGTATTCGCGGCCTTCCACAATCAGCGCCTTAGTCTTCTGGTAGTAGTCCTGCTCGCCCAGAGCCGCGACGGCCGCTTTATGCGCAAAAACATTCAGATTCCATGCCCCCGTGCAGTGCTGCATGGCGGCAATCAGTCCCGCGGGGCCCAAAGCATAACCGCAGCGCAGACCTGCCATTCCATAGTACTTGGAAAAAGTCTTAATGATTATAATCGGGAAGTCAGGGTTTTCCTTCAGAAAACTTACCATGCTCCGGCAGTCGGGCTGCGTTGAGAATTCCACATACGCTTCATCCATAACGGTAAGGACGGAATCCGGAAGCTTCTTTAAAAACGCTTCGATTTCCGCATAAGGGAGGTACGTGCCCGTCGGATTGTTCGGATTGCAGATTACTACCATTTTGGTTTTTTCCGTAACGGCTTTCAGCATTCCGTCCAGATCGAATTTTTGCTCTGCGGTAAGCGGAATCGTCACAGGCACGGCGCCGTTCACATACGCCATTTCCATGAACGCGCCGAACGTCGGCACACAGAAAAGGACTTCATCACCGGGCTCCAGAAAACTTACCCCAAGCATATCAATCATGGAGCTGGAACCGGAGCCGGTTACAATCTGCTCTTTCCCGAGCCCGTAAAGTTCGGAAAGCGCCGATTTCAGGTCGGCGGCTGAGAAATCCGGGTAATATTTTGCGGACTCCAAGCTTTCCCGTACAGCCTCCATAGCCTTGGGGGACATGCCGTACGGGTTTTCATTCAGGCCCATGTGAATCAGCGGGCTCCCCTCCACCCGGACGTTCACGGATTTCGGGCGTTTGAGCGTCGGCATTTTCTGCATTGTTCCGCTGATAAACCGATTCAACTGCATAATATTTCCTCCTAAATTTTTTTCTCATTCCCGCTTTCCCGGAAAGCCGCAGGCATATCGGGAAATGGCCTGACGTTTCAGGCTGTGCACTCTGTATACCGAATTTTGGCCGCTACACGAAAAAAGCAGCCCAAATTCATTCATCTGAGCTGCTTCATTGCAATCAAAGCCAATATTTAATTAGTGCACTCCCGGAAAGGGATCATGGATTAACAAGGTAATATGGTGCCGGTGGTGGGACTCGAACCCACACGCCCTTGCGGACAACAGATTTTGAGTCTGTCTCGTCTGCCAATTCCAACACACCGGCATAACAGTGCAACAAGGTTTATTATATAATAGACGCCGACGGAAATCAAGATGGAGACCCGGCTTTTCCGGAATTTCGGTAGGGAAATCCGTTATTCCGCAAAAAGTTTTCCAAAGAAAGGACCCGGAGAATGCCTGAAAAAGCATTTTCCGGGCCTGTTGGTATTACTTCCGGAGTGCGGCCTGCTTCCCCTTAATTGCCCGAACGACAGCGCTGTAGGCACCGTTGGCGGACAGCGCCACGAGGACGGCGTTCAGCGGTATAATTGCTGCAGCAGCGCCCGTCAGAGCGCCTGTAAAATACGTTGCAGCGTACAGAATCACCAGAGCGATCAGGTAGCTCAGCAGTTGGGTCGGTAGCTTTTGAAAAAACCCTTTTACAAATTGCGTAACGATGGAAGTTGCCACCGTACAGCCCGCAAAAGTAGCCAGAAACTGCCACGAAAAAAATTCATTCACAGCAATTCTCTCCGTTTCCTATGGAATGTCTGGTCATAAAAAGACCGACAGGCCGTCGAAACTCAAAGAACAATGCAGCCGCGGGAAACATGTAAGGCACTTTTCCTCCGCGGTTTTATCGACGGCCTGAGTCGTGAAGCCTTACACATACTATGTATATT
>JAEWRF010000085.1 GCA_023460155.1 Bacillota bacterium
GAGCTGTACTATGTGGACGCGGCGCACCCGCGATATGAAATGCCTTTTCACTGGCATATGGAATGCGAGCTGATTCTGGTTTTGCAGGGGAGCTTTTCCCTGTCGCTGGACGGGGAAATTCTGGAGCTCGGCGCCGGTGACTCCGCGTTCCTGCCGGAGGGAATCATTCACGGCGGTACGCCGCACGACTGTATTTACGAGTGCATTGTGTTCGATATGGACCGGTTTCTGCAGGACAGCACGATCTGCCGGGAACGGTACACTGCGGCCCTCGGCCCCGGTGCACGGATCCAGACGCGCTTTGTCCGGAGCAGCGACGTGGGGCTCATTGTGGACCGCCTGTTCGAAGCGATGGAGAAAGAGCAGCCCGGCTATGAGTTCATCACCACAGGCCTTTTGTGGCAGTTTATCGGCACGGTGCTGCAGCAGCGCCTTTTCACGAAACCGTCTGACGGGGACCGCCGAAGCGGTGACCGCGCCCTGCAGATCAAGAACGTCCTGATGCGCATCCGCAAGGATTATGCCGCGCCGCTGACGCTGGAACAGCTGGCTGCCGAGGCCGGCCTCGCGCCGCAGTATTTCTGCCGCGTGTTCCGGCAGGTGACCGGCCGCACGCCGATCGACTACCTCAATTACTACCGGATCGAGTGCGCGGCGGAGCTGCTCTGCGCCACCGACGGGAGCATCACGGATATTGCGCTGCAGTGCGGTTTTAACGATCTAAGCTACTTCATCCGGCTGTTCCGGCAGTACAAGGGGGTCTCGGCGGGCCGGTTCCGCAAACAGCGCCGCACGGGGTAAGAACGCAATTGAGCGCCCCAAATCGGGCGCTCAATGCAGAAAATATGAAATCCCTCTGAGAGCTGCGGTGTCTGTAGGAGGAGGAGAGTATTAGTCGTACAGGTTCTGGGAAATTTCCGTCTTGTCGATGTTGTCCTTCGTGTAGAAAGCGCATCCGGTATCGGTGTTCTTAACCGACTGGCCGTCAGCGGAAGCCGCAAGAAGATCAATCAGGACGGCACCGATCTTAACAGGAGCCTGGGTCACGGAACCGTACATTGTGCCGGCCTTGATGGCAGCCTTCAGAACTTTACCGGAATCGAAACCGACTGCGGTAATCTTTTTGCCTTCGCCGCAAACCTGCAGCGTTTCATTCGCGGTGATCACGCCCTCGGCAGCGACCTGGTTGGAGCCGAAAATTGCGATGGTGTCAGCTTCGTTCAGGATAACGCCGGCCTCTGTCGCGCAAAGTTCTGTCGTAGTCTGAGCAGGAACACGGACTTCGATGATAACATCTGCGTTGTCCTTCGTGCCGTTGGCGCCCTTGCAGCCGCCGGTATATTTCTGGTTGCCGGTTACGAATACCTTTTTGCCGTCCGCAGTCAGTTTCGCGATCATTTCATCAAGGAAACCGAGGCCGCGGTTGGTAATGGATTCGGAAGTGGCATCCTGGTTGACTTCGCCGATGCGAACCTTGCCTTTGATCTTGTCTTTGATCTTGTCGTACATGCCGTCTGCGGCAGTCTTGCCGGCCGCGTAGTTATCTGTGGAGGCATTCGCGAGAACGGCGCCTTCCGGAGCCTTCGGCACGCCGGAGTCAAAGCCGATGATCGGGATCTTGTTGCCCTGAGCCGATTTAATGGAATCGAGCAGTGCGTTTGTGTCCAGAGCGGCCAGGCCGATTGCGTTCGGCTTCGCGTTCAGAGCGGAGGTGAATTCCTGAACCTGAACGGCCACGTCGGATTCGGAGTCGGGTCCCACGAAGTTCATGGAATACTTCTCATAGCCAGCTTTGTCGTTCAGCGCTTTCAGTTCCGCCGTGGAGCCCTTATAAACGGCCTGCCAGTAAGTGGATTGGAAGCCCTTGGAGACGATTTCGAAGTGCAGTTTCTGATTTCCGCCCGCTGCCGCCGAGGACGCCGCCGCTGTAGAAGCAGCCTCCGAAGAAGCCGGAGCCGCAGCAGCCGGAGCTGCCGAGGATGCCGCAGGTGTGCTGCCGCCGCTGCATGCGGTGGCGGAAAGTGCCATGATCGAGGCCAAAACAAGTGCCATTGCTTTTCTCATGTTTGTTTCCTCCCAATTTTTAATTTATGACTACACCCCTTGGGTGTAAAATCACTCAGTTGGTTTTCAGGCGGTCTTGTGGCGTTTTGCCATATCGACAGTAACCGCGCCGATCAGGACCAGGCCCGTGATAATCTGCTGCCAGTTCGCCTGCAGGCCGATGTAGGGCAGGCCCGTTTTCAGCAGGGAAATGACCAGCACGCCGAGGAATGTTCCGACGATGGAGCCCGCGCCGCCCGTCATTGAGGTGCCGCCGATGATCGCTCCGCCGATGGCGTCAAGCTCCAGGCCGGCGCCTGTGCCGGGGGTGATATTGGAAAACGTGCAGGCATAGGCGATTGCGGCAAAGCCCGCGAACAAGCCGGAAATCATATAGGCAATGACCAGCCACTTTACAACGTTGATACCGGAAAGCCTCAGCGCTTCCTTATTGCTTCCGATTGCGATGATATAGCGGCCGACCCGGGTTCTACGAAGAACGAACGACATGATTGCGATCAGGATGATCATCCAGAGAATGCCGATCGGAATCACCTGACCGTTGACGGTAATCTTGAAGATGCTGCGGCACCAGCCCCCGTCGCTGCCTTCCATCGGCCAGACGCCGCTCAGGCCGCCCGTCAGGATGGAACCGAGGCCGCGCGCAATCATCATGGTGCATAGAGTCGTGATGAAAGGCGGGAGGTCGAGCTTGGCGACCACGAGGCCGTTCGCCAGACCGATGAGAATGCCCATAAGGACGGTGACAATCATTCCGACGCCGACCGGCATTCCCATCTGGCTAATGACGTAGCTTCCCACGATGGAGTAGCAGATAAGGCCGGTCCCGATGGAAAGGTCAACGCCGGCGGTGATGAGCGGAAAGGTAACGCCGATTGCCATGAGCAATATGTAATACATGTAATTGCAAAGTGTAACGATCGTGGTGTAACGCCGGAACGATTCGCTCGCAATGCTGAAAAACAGGAACAGTATAATTGTGACAGCAAAGACAATGCCCTGCTGAGAAGTGAAAATGCGAAGGAAAGGACTGCGGGGCGCTGTATTCTTTTTGTTTTCCATATCCGTTCTCCCTTAACTGCGCATTGTGGCAAAGTTCATGATCTTCGTCTGCGAAGCTTCCTCAATGCCAAGTTCTCCGGTAATTCTGCCCTCGCACATCACGATGATGCGGTCGCTCATTCGCAGAATTTCCGTCATTTCGGAAGAAATCATGATGATGGACTTTCCCTCGTTTGCAAGCTTGTTCATCAGTTCGTAGATTTCCTGTTTGGCGCCGACGTCGATGCCCCTTGTCGGCTCGTCGAAAATCAGAATATCAGAATCGCCGATCAGCCATTTCCCAATAACAACCTTCTGCTGATTGCCGCCTGAAAGGTTGATGACCATTTGGTCGACGCTCGGCGTTTTCAGTGCCAGCGTGTCTACGTACTGCTGAGCAACCTGCTTTTCCTTCTGCTTGTCGATAAACGAATGGTTGCAGAATCTCGGCAGGCAGGTGAGCGTGGAGTTTTCCGCAATGCTCTTTTTCAGAACGATGCCGTACCGCTTCCGGTCCTCAGACAGATAGCTGAGCCCCTCCGCGACCGCATGTTCCGGACTGTTGATTTCCACTTTTTTGCCGTTGATATAAATGTCTCCGCTTTCCTTCGGATCCGCGCCGAACAGCGCGCGCGCCGTTTCCGTCCGTCCCGCGCCCATCAGCCCGGAGAAGCCGAGGATTTCTCCCTTGTGCAGCTCAAAGCTGACGTTCTGCACCATTTTCCCCGCGTTAAGATTTTCTACCTTCAGCACGACGGGAGCATCCGGTTTCACATGGCTTTCCGTCTTCGGCGCCTCATAAATCACGCGGCCGACCATCATGTTGATAATGTCGTCCTTCGTGCAGTCGTTGGTAATCAATGTGCCCACGTTGCAGCCGTCGCGCATGACGGTGACGCGGTCCGTAATTTTTTTAATCTCATCCATGCGGTGAGAAATATAAACGATGCCAAGCTGCTGTTCCCGCAGATCGCGGATAATTTTAAAGAGCTGCTCGATTTCCGCATCCGTCAGCGCCGCGCTGGGTTCGTCGAAAATAATGATTTTAGCCTGATGCGAAATGGCTTTTGCAATTTCACACATCTGCTGTTTTCCAACGGTCAGACGGCTCATGGTTTCCCGCGGATTGATGCTGATATTGAGCTGAGCGAAGAGCTTTTTCGCATCCGCGTTCATTTTCGCGTCGTCAATCACCCAGCCGTGCCGCGGCTCTCTTCCGATGAAGATATTCTGCGCCACCGTAAGGTGGCCCATCATGTTCAGTTCCTGATGAACGATGACAATTCCGGCTGCCTGCGCCTCGCGGGGATTGGAATACTCCACCTCGCCGCCCTCGTATGTAATCGTGCCGGAATCTTTTTTATAGATGCCCGTCAGCACCTTCATCAATGTGGATTTCCCTGCGCCGTTTTCGCCCATCAGAGCCAGTACTTCGCCCTTGCGGATCTCCAGATCCACGTGGTCGAGGGCATGGACGCCGGGGAACGTTTTGTCGATTCCTTTCATGGTCAGAATCGTTTCACCCATAGCTGCGTCCCTCCCTTATACCTTTTTCTTTCGGCTGAGCGTGTCGGCTGTGACGGCGATCAGCACGATGATTCCCGTGAGAACATACTGATAGGAAATGGTGAAACCCATGGCAAGGATTCCTTCCTGCATCAGTGCGACGATCATGGCGCCGATCACTGTGCCGAGGATGGAGGCGACGCCGCCCATCATGGAAGTTCCGCCCATAACGCATGCGGCAATCGCTTCATTGTTGAAGGTATCGCCGAGGCCGGGCTGAACCGTTGTATAGGCTCCTACATAGAAGATTGCCGCGATACCGGCCAGAAGGCCGCAGATTATGTACGCCAGCATCTCCCATTTTTTCGTATTGACGCCGGACAGACGCACCGCTTCCTTATTGCTGCCGATGCAGAGAATATAGCGGCCGGCTTTTGTTTTGTTCAGGACCACGGCGCACACGGCCGCAACCAGACACAGCAGGATGAGACCCGTGGGAATATCTCCCCATTTGACAAGGTAGCGGAACCAGGAATTCTCCTGCCCGGTGGTCGGCCACGTTACGGATTGTGTCTGCGTAAAGACCGAACCGACTCCTTTTGCGATCTGCATACTCGCCATCGACGTGATGAACGAAGGCAGGAAGCGGTAAGCGACGAAATATCCGTTCAGCACGCCGAACACGGTGCCGATCAGCAGACTGAGAATGATGCATGCCCACAGAGGTAAGTGAAACTGCATCAGGCAATACCCCGAGATCAGCGCGGACGCGAACATAACCGGGCCGAGCGAGAAATCGATTCCTCCTGTGGCGATAACAAACGTGACGCCCAGTCCGAGGAACCCGATGAAATACGCGTAATTCAGCGCACTGAGAATCCGCTCAAATTTGACAAACGACGCGCCTCCGCGCAGAACCGGTGTCAAGAGCGCAAAAATGAGGTACATCAGCAAAATGACCCCGATCAGGACGATACGGTTGAAGCCAATTGCTTTTACGATCGGTGAGTTCTTAAATTTCTCCATAGCGGTACAGCATCTCCCCTTTATGATTCACCTGAAAACGCCGTTTTCCGGCATTCAGGTTATTTTTTTCGATATGCCGACGAGCAGCGGTCCCACAGCATCTGTGCGTCGGGAGTGGAAGCGAAGAATTCGTCTTTGATCGCCTGAAAGAACAGTTCCATCTCCGGCGGAAGGTTAAAGCGGTCTTTCACCCCTTCCGACAGCCTCCAGGCATCCTTTGCCAGCTTCTCCCTGCACTCCAGGCTGTTCATGGATACAATTCCGAAATATTTCTTCCGGTAGGATTTGTCTGTGCAGCTGATTGAGAAATAGCGCTGCGCCGCGTTGCGGAATTCCCGGTAGAGCTCGGCCCTGCCCGCTTCTCCGCAGGCCTCTGCCTGTTCAAAGCCCATGGTTTGCATGGCGCCGCATACTTCCTTGGCGCCGCTTTTGCGAAGAAACCGCGGACCGGACATCTTGTATACGCACAAGAGATTCACGCATTGCCACAGCAGCTGATCCACCCGGTGCGCTTTATCCTCCGGATCCGTATAGCGGAGATTCCACAGGCAGCGCCGCAGTTCGTTCAACCCGTCGTCCGGCTCCATCTCACAGCCGTCGGAAAGCAGTTCCGCCCGCCGCTCCGGGTCTGTCTCGGAATAATAGGAATCCCAGATTCCGGTTTGCTGCAGGGCCGTCTGCATCATCAAGGCAATTCGCTCCTTTCTTAAAGTTAAACGTTATATTTTGTGATTTCAGTATATCAGGGCCGATGAAAAGCTGCAAGGGATTTCCCCCAACAAAGTTGATATTTACCTGTTACAAGCGTTTTTCAACCATAAAAAAACTGACCGGAAGCTTTTAACAGTTCTGTAAAAAGCCGGTCAGTTTTCCTCGATATTTAGTTTAAAATGTAAAACGTTCTATCTTTATGTTTCCGGCTTTGCACCGGGGAAATCAGAGAGCATGCAGTTTTTCGCGCATTTCGTTCGGGCTGGCTCCGAAATACTGCTTAAAGCAATAGCTGAAGTAATGCGGATCAACATAACCGACTTTTTCCGCGACCTGACCGTTTTTCAGCGTTCCGTCCTCCAAAAGCGTGCGGGCGCGTTCCATACGTGCCTTGGTGATATAGCCGATGATCGTGCTGCCCGTCTGCCGCTTAAACAGCGCGCGCAGATAGCTCGGGCTCAGGTGCAGATGCTCGCACACGGCGTCGGCGGAAAGATTCGGGTCGGCATAAACGGATTCAATATAGTTAACCGCGTCCCACACGGCCGCGTGGCTTCCGGCGCAGCCGTGCAGATCCTGCATGGTGAACAACTGGTTGCCGCCTTCCTTGGCGCGCAGCTCCATCGCGCGCATGGCCTCGGAGCAGCTGGAGGCAATCTGCGCACAGCCTTTGCAGACGTTCCCGAGTCCTGCCGTGACGGAAAACCTCAGCTGATTCGCCGTAAGATTCAGAATGGATTCGACGAACTCCTGCATCCGCAGGGAAAAGCTGCTTTCGTCCCGGGAACTCCCAATCAGGATGACCAAATTCCGGCGGATGCAGGCAAAGCCCAGTCCGGCCTCCTGCGCAAGCTCCGACGTCACGTTGCACAGGGCGTACAGCATGGCCTTGTCGTCGCTCGCCGCCCAGCCCGCGCCGTGCCCCGTCCGGTCCACGCTCAGCACCGCCACCTGAAAGAGGGTGTCCTCATTCCAGTTCAGCCCGTAGGCGCGCACACGCTCATAAATGGTATCACCGCGCGCGGTATCGCTCAGAAGATCCTGAATCAGCATTTTTTGGTTCTGCTGGTAAAAGTGCTCCAGTTCAGCCATTTTCTGAATTCTGCCGTTTTCCTCGTCCAGCGCGGCGCGGGCCTCACACAAAACATCCCGCAGCTCCTGCGCGCCCACCGGTTTGACGATATATTTGAGCGCGTTGAGTTCGACCGCCTGCTTCGCATACTCAAACTCCGTATAGCCGGTCAGAAAAACCACACGGATCCGCGGATAGCTGTGCCGGATCTGCCGGGCCGCTTCCAAACCGGTGATGAACGGCATATTGATGTCGAGAATTGCAAGATCCGGGAGTTCCTTTTCAATCATCTCCATTACTTCGTAGCCATTGGAGCAGCAGCCCACCAGAGAAAATCCGGCACTCTCCCAGTCCACCATCCGGCTGATTTTGCTCAGCACAAGTTTTTCGTCATCGGCAAAAATCAATTTATACAACCACAGTCTCCCCCTTCTGTGATATGGTTTCGCTCGCGGCCGCCGATCGCGGCCGCACAGGCACCGAACAAGACTCAGGAATTGAACGGAAAGACCAGCTGCTGATACTGATCGCTGAACAATGTGGTTACATCAACCGGGTAAATATCCGTATACCGGTTGTCGACCTTCTCTCCTTTCAGTTTGCGGCAGGCCGTTTCAACGCCGTAATAACCCATCTGGTAGGGATTCTGCAAAATCGCCAGTCTCAAAATACCGTCCTCCATGTACATGGCCTCCTCCGGCGTACAGTCGATGGCGAACAGGGGAATATCCTTGCGCCCAAGTTTGCTGAGCGCCTGAGCGGCACCCTCCGAGGACTGTGCGTTCAGCGACGCAATCGCCGCCAGCTTCGGGTGCTGGGCGATCAGGTTTGCCGTCATGTATTCCGTTTTTTCAACATCGGAATCGCCGTATGCGGTATCCAGCAGGGTAAAGTGATGATTGGAGCTCATTGCGCCTCGGAATCCCTTCTCCCGCTGAACGGCAGGGTAGCTTTCCTTTACAAAGCTCACGATTCCCACCTCTCCCGAAGCCTTTCCGAGGCGTTCCTCCATCTGCTTCGCCAGTGCGGTGCCAAGCTTGACGTTATCCGTCCCCACATAGGCGACCGTGCGGGGGTTATCCACGTCGGAATCCACCATGATCACGGGGATGCCTTTGTCGATGGCGTCCTGCACCGGCTTTGCAAGCAGGTTGTAATCCGCGGCCGCCAGAATAATTGCGTCCGGCCTGCGGGCGATGGAAGCCTCCAGCAGGCTCACCTGCTGAGAATAATCCTTTTCAATGGTCGGCCCGATCATGGAAACGTTGACATCGTAAGTGGAAGCGGCAGCCTGCGCCCCCGCATTCACGCTTTTCCAGAAATCAATGTCGGTGCCCTTTACAATCAGCTCAAAGGTATATCCCTTTTTGCTGCTGTAGCCGGCATTCCAAAAATACAGCACGGCAACCGCGGCTCCCGCGAGCACAACAACCGTAAGCATCAGTGTGTACAGGCGTTTCAATGTCCTCACTCCTTCCGGGGCAGCTCAAACCAGAGAGGCAGCTGCACCCGCACCGTGGTTCCCACATCCAGTTCACTTTCCACCTTCAGCCCGTAATCCGACCCGCAGGCCAGTTTGATGCGCTGATGCACGTTCTTCAGGCCGATGCCGGAGCGGGAAGTCGAATCCGTCTCCAGAATATGCTCCAGCAGATCCTTCTTGATGCCGCATCCGTTGTCATGGACGGCAAGCTCCAGGCAGTCCCCGCAGCGCCGGGCCGTTATGGTGATTTTTCCTCCCTCTCCCATGGTTCCGACCCCGTGGACAATCGCGTTTTCCACGATGGGCTGGAGCATGATTTTCGGGGTTTTGGCGCTGCGGACCTCTTCTTCACAATCGATCCGGTAGGTAAAAGCGTCCCCGAAACGCATTTTCTGGATCATCAGATATTTTTCCACGTGCTGCAGTTCGTCTTCCACGCTGATGAAATCCCTGGCGCCCGAAAGAGAAAGACGGAAGTACTTTGAGAGCGCCAGCACCATCTGAACTACCCCCTTCTGGTCCCCGCTCTCCGCGAGCCAAATGACGGAATCCAGCGTGTTATACAGAAAATGGGGATCCATCTGCGCGTTCAGTGCCTTCAGTTCGCTGCGGTGCAGCTGCTCCTGCTCCGTGCGCACCTGCACCATCAATTGGTGGATGCGCGCCACCATCCGGTTAAAGGAATCTCCCAGTTGGCCGGCCTCATAGATTCCGGTTACGGGCGCGGGTTCGGTTTCCTCCCCGCTGTACATGCGCCCCATCAGCGCCATCAGGTTGTGCAGCGGACGGATCATTGCGGTGGAAAGGATCATACTTCCCGCTAAAATAGCGATTGCCAGCAGTATAATCGCCAGCACGATGTAAGAGCCCGGGCCGCTGTCGTAGGTGGCAAGGCCTTTCATGGAAGAGACGCCGATGACGCGCCATGCCGCGTTGGAGAGCGGTTTGACGCAGACGGAAAGCTGGGAATATTTTGTCTTCACCACCGAGCTGCCCGCCTTTAGGTTTGCCGCAAGCGTGACCTCCTCCGGAAGAATGCCGGCGTAAATCATCTGCTGGTTCGGATGGTACACCACGTTTCCCTGCTGATTGGTGATATAGATGTAGCCGTCGCCCTTCTGGTCGCGGGAGCACAGGCCCTTGATCCGCGTAAAGTTCATGTCCACGATCATGATCCCGCTGTGTTTGGTTCCGTCCTGCATCCAGGAGACGTTTCGGGTCAGAGTAATCACCCACGGGTAATTCCCCCGGTACAGCCGCTGAACATGGGGCTGCGAAATGAGGTACTGCCTCCCGTTTGTGCTGGCACCCGAATACCAGCTCTGGCGCACAACCTCAATGTCTTTGCGCAGCGGACGGCTGTCGGTCGTAACAACCGGTTTTCCGCTGTTGTCGAACACCGCGATTGTTTCGATGTCTTCCCGCAGAAAAACCACCAGACTCCGGTTGAGCTCCCCGGCGGAATGCTGCCCCAGCAGATTGGTGACATTGTCGGAAATGGAGACCATTTCCTTAATATAGCTGTCAATGGAATCGGACACATTGTCGACGATCTGAGCATTTTTCTGTTCGATCGAGTGATTGATGGCGGTGTCGGCGTGGCTGTAAACGATCAGTGTAATCGTGACAACCGCGGCAAGGGAAAGCCCCAGAGTGCTCGCCGCCATGATGACCCACAGGCTGTTCCAGTGAAACAGAGGAAAGCGTTTCCGTTCAGGGGAACCGGCCGCAGGTTTTTTATTGAAAGTTTTTAACGTTGCCGTCATCCCTCTCGCGGACAATCCATTGTACATATTATATAAAAATATCGGTCAACTTAGCAAGAGCAAAATCTTTTCCAACAAAAATATTTCATCCGGCATGCAAAATACGGCCGCCGAAGATCTTTCTTCGGCGGCCGTCCGCTTGTTGAAAACGTGCAGGCCGTTGAAAATCATGCAAGGTAACTTTCCTGACGGTCTGCGGGCATTACTTTACAACGCCTTTTTTCAGGATAACATTGGCATATAACGCCATTTCGCTGGTTGTGACAACCGCATAAGCCTTTTTGGAGCGGTCGTAGAAATCGAACTTGTTGATGGTTACTTCCCGAAGGCCCTGCTCCTCATACTTTTTGCCAATTTCTCTGTATTGAGGCCAGATCTCCGGTTTGTACGGATCGTTCGGCAGAACCGCCATGAAGACTGTGGGGTTTTCCACATACGGGTCCAGAGGCATGAATTTCAGAATCGCATCGAGCAGCTCCGGAATTCCGTGCCCGTCGCAGCGGATTACCTTATCAGGGTGCGCAAACTTCGGGAAATTGCCGTCGGCCAGCACAAGCTCGTCGCCGTGGCCCATCTCCATCAGCACCTTGAGAAGCTCGGGGGTCAGAATCGGAGGGATTCCTTTCAGCATTTCGCGTCCCCCTTATTTCGTGATCGTGCCGTCTTCGTCCCAAAGGTCGTGCCAGCTGTTGGCGCCCGGCCACAGGAACACCTGCCCCTTGATCAGGCGGCAGTTTTTATCGGCAGCTTTGATTTTTTCCATTTCCTCATCGGTCAGCGGGTCTTCCGTCGTGCACTTCAGGTTGCTGACATATTCAGCTTCATAAATGGAGAACGGAATCGGAATCTGGCCCCTCTGTACAGCCCATTTCAGGCAGATGACCGCCGGATGCACATGATGCGCTTTCGCAACCTCAACGAGTTCCGGCATCTGGATATCCGCCACGTCCTCGGCGGTCTTGTCGCGGTCCGGACGAGTCGGGCTGCCGATCGGGCAGAAGCCAACCGGCTGAATCCCGTGCTTTACCGCGTAGTCGAACAGTTCGGGCTGCTGGAACCCGGGGTGAAGCTCCATCTCGATTACGGTCGGCTTGATGCGGCACAGGGGCAGGACTGCTTCCAGCTTCGGAATGGTCATGCTGGACATGCCGAGGTTATGTACCAGACCCATGTCGTACAGTTTTTCCATCTGACGCCAGGTTACCATGAAGTCTTCCGCCGTAAAAGGTTTGGAATCCGGGTTGCGGGAGTCGCCGGAGCATCCGGGTGCATGGTAATTGGCAAACGGCCAGTGCATAAAGTACGCGTCGATGTAATCCAGTTCCAGATCGCGCAGGGTTTTTGCGCAGGCCAGAAGGACTTCCCCTTTGCCGTGCTGGTCATTCCAGACCTTACTGGTGATAAACAGGTCTTTGCGCTCTACGACGCCCTCGGCAAACGCGTCGGCAAACACCTTGCCGATCAGGTCTTCGTTTTGGTAGACGGACGCGCAGTCAAACAGACGATAACCGCAGCGGATGGCGCCTGCCACGGCACCGGACACCTGCTCCGCGGTAAAACGATCGGAGCCGAAGGTACCCATCCCGATGCAGGGTATCTGTTCGCCGGTAGACAGGGTACGCTTGGGAACGATTGCAGGATTGATGAACTCTGCCATTTGGAATCTCTCCTTTGAATGAATTTAATGTATTTACAATTTAATTGGATCGGCTGTTAATTAGGATTCTTCCACGCGCTCGACCCGAACCTGCCCCATCAGCATAGCAAGGTCTTCCTGACGGAAAAATCCGGTCTCTTTGGTGAGCGCATTCGCGGTAGAGACAGCCACGGCGTAGTGAATGGCCTGTTCGATCGGCTCGCGGCGGGCCATACTGACGGCAAATCCCGCCACCATGCTGTCGCCGCAGCCCACCGTGTTCACCACCGGGATATCGGGTGTGATGC
>JAEWRF010000086.1 GCA_023460155.1 Bacillota bacterium
GAACACCGTCGATAAAGACGACGCGCACGTCGTTTTCGCCCGCGTCCGCCGCGAGAATCATGCCCTGGCTCTCCACGCCGCACAGGGTGGCGGGCTTGAGGTTGGAAACGATCACCACCGTATGGCCGATCAGATCCTCCGGCTTATACCACTGTGAAATGCCGGAAGCAACCGTGCGTTCCCCGGTTCCGTCGTCCAGCGTCAGCTTTAAAAGCTTTTTGGAGCGTTTGACCGGCTCGCAGGCCTTCACCGTAGCGGCACGCAGTTCCACCTTCGCAAAGTCTTCAATGCCGATCTGCGCGATTCCTTCCACGGCTTTTTCCTCGGGGTGCGCGGCCTTGTCAGCCGGATTCGGGATCAGCTTGTTCAGCTCTTCAATCTCTTTGTCCACGTCAATGCGCGGGAAAAGAGTTTCTCCCTTTACAATGACCGCGTCCGCAGGCAGTACATTCCATTTCCCGGCCGCGTCATAGGTTACGGCATCGCCGGAAGCGCCGATCTGCGCCTGAATTTTCGGGCCGGTCTCCGGCAGGAACGGCACCAGCAGCACCGAAACGATGCGGAGCACCTCGCAGAGATTATAGAGCACGGCAGCCAGACGGGCACGTTGGGTTTCGTCCTTGCCCAACGCCCACGGCGCCGTTTCGTCGATATATTTGTTGGCACGGGAAACCACTTTCCAGATTTCCGTGAGCGCGGAGGAGAACTGGTAGCCGTCGATGGCTCCGTCGCATTTTCCGCGAAGCGCAAGCGCCATAGAGATCAGCTCGTCGTCTACCGGGGCGGCTTCCCGATCCGAGGGGATGTGCCCGCCGAAGTATTTTTCCGCCATCGCCGTCGTGCGGGAGAGAAGGTTCCCGAGGTCGTTCGCCAGGTCGGAGTTAATGCGGCCGATCAGGGCTTCGTTGGTGAACAGCCCGTCGGCCCCGAAGGGAATTTCGCGCAGCAGGAAATAGCGGATGGCATCCACACCGTAGCGGTCGCAAAGGATCACGGGGTCCACCACGTTGCCCTTGCTCTTGCTCATCTTGCTGCCGTCGCCGAACAGCAGCCAGCCGTGGCCGTATACCTGCTTAGGAAGCGGCAGATCGAGCGCCATCAGCATAGCCGGCCAGATGATCGTGTGGAAGCGCACGATTTCCTTGCCGACAAAATGAACGTCGGCGGGCCAGTATTTTTTGTAGTCGGAGTCGTCGTCCGAACCGTAACCGAGCGCCGTGATGTAGTTCGTCAGCGCGTCGAGCCAGACGTAGACCACGTGCTTCGGGTCGAACGTCACCGGAATGCCCCACGAGAAGCTGGTGCGGGAAACGCACAGATCCTCAAGCCCCTGTTTGATGAAGCTGATCATCTCGTTTTTGCGGCTCTCAGGCTGGATAAAATTCGGCTGATCTTCATAGAGCTTCAGCAGCCGGTCCGCGTAATTGGAAAGGCGGAAGAAATAGGCTTCCTCATTTGCAATTTTCACCTCGCGGCCGCAGTCTGGGCACTTGCCGTCCTTGAGCTGCGTTTCGGTCCAGAAGGATTCACAGGGGGTGCAGTACCAGCCTTTGTACTGTCCCTTGTAGATTTCACCTTTGTCGTAGAGCGCCTTGAAGATTTTCTGCACGGCTTTGACGTGGTAATCGTCCGTGGTGCGAATGAAACGGTCGTTGGAAATGTTGAGAAGTTTCCAAAGGTCCCGGAAGCCGGCAACCACGCGGTCGACGTACTCCTTCGGGGTGACGCCCTCCTTCTCCGCATTGATCTCGATTTTCTGGCCGTGCTCGTCCGTCCCGGTCAAAAACATCACGTCGTACCCCTGCATTCGCTTATAGCGCGCAATGGCGTCGCTCGCAACCGTGCAGTAGCTGTGCCCGATGTGCGGCTTGCCGGACGGGTAATAAATGGGCGTCGTGATGTAAAAGGTCTTTTTCTCCATGTTTTTTACCTCCGGGATGAATTTGGTTCTATTATTATACCATTTTCTGGTGAAATATAAAAGGAAAATGGGAAAAAGGTGCCTGCGGTTCAGTTGGAGGAATCGGACGCACCGCTTCCGTACAGGAAATTCCGCAGCAGCGTGCAGTTTTGCTTCAAGTCCGGGTCCAGCACGTCTCCGATGTTCGGAATAACCTCGTCTTTGTAGGTGTTCGCATACGGCAGGTACAGGGTTTCCATTTTATAGCCGGAAGCGGAAACGCCGATTGAGGCGAGATGGACCAGCTCCGGATCGCTCAGGTTTGTTTTCACGTAGGGCAGATAATCGTACATGATTTTGCTCGCTTCGATCGGGTTGATGGTTTTCATCTTTTTAATCATCAGCTCAACCACCTCGCGCTGCCGGCCCGTCCGCCCGAAATCGTCGTCGATGGCGCGGATGCGGGCATAGTACAGGGCGAGCTTTCCGTTGAGATGGTTGACCCCCGGCTTCAGGCTGCTGCCCATGTTCTGGTTTTCCGCATCGCAGGCAGCCTGCGACATGTTGATGTCCAGCCCGCCCATCCGGTCGATGATTTTCGCGAAGTTGTCGAAGTCCGTGGAGATGTATTTATTCATGATAATGCGGTAGTTATTCTGTAATGTGGCGATGGTCAGATTCGGCCCTTCGAATGCGTAGGCCGCGTTCAGTTTGTTTTTGCCGTGCCCCGGGATTTCCAGGTAGGTGTCGCGCAGGAAAGAAACCAGCCGAAGCGTCTTCGAATTATTGTCAATGGAAAGCAGCATATTGGAATCGGAACGTCCGTCGGTTCCGTCGTCGTTTTTATCCGCGCCGATCAGCAGAATGTTGGTGACGCTGCTGTCGGTTTTCACTTCCCAGGCGGGCGCTGCGGCAGGCTGCTGAATGTAGGCGGTTGCCTGCGATCCGGTCGGGCCGGCGGAGCGGTCCAGCCGGGAGAACATCACGGCGGCATAGGCGATGCCGCTCAGCGCGGCCAGAAGAAGAACGGAGCAGAAAACGCCGAGGATCTTTCCCATGCAGCCCTTCTTCTTTTTCTTCTTCCCGCCGGTGCGTGCGCGCTGCGCAGAGCTACCGGAAACGCCGCGGTCGACCGTGTTATAGCGGTCGATTTCATCCGGGGCATAGGATGCCTTTCGCCGGGGAGCCGGAGCGGGAGCGGCACGCCGGGACCCTGCATTTCGGTTGCCGTAATTCCGGCCGTTGCTGCTTTTGTTCATGGCGCCCCCCAATCTGCTGGAACCTTTTAGTAAGCTTTTTCATTTTATTGCAAACCAAAGGGCTTGTCAACGCCCGTCGCCCCGGAACCTGGGGGCTTCCGCCGCTTTTTTATGGATGCGGACGGTTGTTTTTTTCCCCCGTTGTTGTTATAATAATGCGGGAAGGAAGCGAATGAGCCATGATGAACCCAAAGAACCGGGAAGAACGAAAGAGGACTGCAATCCGTGTCGTAGCGATTCTCTGCGCGCTGCTGATTGTTGCATCCGCGTTCCTTTTTCTGTTCCTGAAGTGATTGTGCCGCCTGTTTTGGGGAATCGGCGGTTAGCAAAATCTAACTTTTCCCCGGAGGAATTATTATGAAAAAAGAAATCGTTTTGAATATTGAAGGAATGCACTGCCCGATGTGTGCGAAGCACGTCGCCGAGGCATTAAAGGAAACTCACGGCGTCAAAAAGGCGGAGGTCCGTCTGGAGGAAAATACGGCCCGTGTCGTCTATGATGACGCTCAGACGAATATAGAGGAGCTCTCGGCGGCGGTTGCGGAGGCGGGCTATTCCGTTGCAAAGGGGCAGTCCTCGTGATGAAATCGGTTGATCTGGAAATCGGCGGGATGCACTGCGTCATGTGCGCCAACGCGGTTCGCAGGGCGGTGCGTAAAGTTGACGGGGTGGAGGACGCGGAAGTCAGTTATGCCGCGGAATCCGCCCATGTTGTCTATGATGAAAACAAAACCGGGCTGAAGTTAATCTCCAAGGCCGTCCGGAAGGCCGGTTACTTTGTGGTGGAGAACAAGCAGGCTTACCGGCAGAAGGAATT
>JAEWRF010000087.1 GCA_023460155.1 Bacillota bacterium
GCCTTGTGTGGCTGGCCCCGCCCGCGAAGGACAAAACGGAGACAGCGGAAACCGAGGACGGCGAACCGGTGGAGATCGCGGTGGACGCGGCCGCTGAGACGGCGGCGCTCGTGTTCCGCACCGTAGCGGATCCGTTCATCGGGAAGATTTCGTTCCTCAAGGTGGTTTCCGGAAAGATCGCGCCCGATTCCCAGGTTGTCAACGCGACGACCGGCGCGCCGGAGCGCATCGGGAAAACCGTGTTCCTGCGCGGGAAGAAGCAGGAGGACGCACCCTGTATTCCGGCGGGGGACATCGGCGCGGTGCTGAAGCTTTCCGGCGCCAAGACGGGCGACACCCTCTGCTCGCCCAACCGGAAGGTGAAGCTCGCGGGCGTAGCCTATCCGGCCCCCTCGCTCTCGATGGCCGTGCTGCCGAAGAATAAGGGCGACGAGGACAAGGCCGCGCAGGGTATCCTTCGGCTCACGGAGGAAGACCCCACCATCCGGTTCCGCAGCGACGCGGAGACGCACCAGATGCTTCTTTCCGGGCTCGGCGAGCAGCACCTCGACGTCATCGCCTCACGCCTGAAAAAGAAATTCAGCGTGGAAATCCTGCTGGAAAAGCCGCGGGTCGCCTACCGCGAGACCATCCGGAAAAAGGTGCAGGTGCAGGGCCGCTACAAGAAGCAAACGGGCGGACACGGCCAGTACGGCGACGTGTGGATCGAGTTCGAGCCGTATGAGGGCGACGCCATGCAGTTCGGCGAGCGCGTCGTGGGCGGCGCGGTGCCGAAAAACTATTTCCCGGCCGTGGAAAAGGGCCTGCGCGAATGCGTCGAGAAGGGACCCCTCGCGGGGTACCCGGTGGTAGGCCTGAAAGCGACGCTGTACGACGGCTCCTACCATCCGGTGGATTCCTCTGAAATGGCGTTCAAGATGGCGGCGGCGCTCGCCTACAAGGCCGGTCTGCCGAAGGCCGGACCCGTGCTGCTGGAGCCGGTCGGCAACCTTCAGTGCACCGTGCCGGATTCCTGCATGGGCGACATCATGGGCGAGGTGAACAAGCGCCGCGGCCGCGTGCTGGGGATGAACCCCTCCGAAAAGGGACAGCAGACGGTCGAGGCCGAGGTCCCGGAGGCGGAGATGCACGACTTTTCCACCTACCTGCGCCAGACGACGCAGGGACGCGGTTCGTTCTCCTTTGCGTTTGCGCGCTACGAGGAAGCTCCGCCGCAGGTGGCTCAGAAGGTCATCGAGGCTTCCGGCAAAGCCGCCGAGGCCGAAGGAGCATAAAGGCGAAGCACAGGCATTGGAATAGTTCCCGCCCCCCGGGCATATTTATTAGCCTGAGGGGGCGGATTTATGTTTGTCTTATCCATGAAAACCAACAAGAAGAAGACGCTGGCGGTTCTCGCCGCAGCGCTGGTGGTGATTACCGCCGTCGCCGTGGTCGTGCGGGTGCGCGCCGCAGCGCCCACCGCGGAATGCGCCGGCAAGAAATACACCCTGACCGCCGACACCAACGAGGCGCGCGTCGCCTTTTTCAAACAGTTCGGGTGGCAGGCCGGAACCGAGCCGGTCAGCGTGCAGGACGTCTCCATCCCGCAGAAGTTTAACGACGTCTATACGAATTACAACAATATCCAGCAGGAGCAGGGCCTTGACCTCACTCTCTACGCCGGGAAGGTCTGCCGGCAGTACGTGTATGAAATCACCAATTACCCGCAGCAGGATACCATGCGCGGCACCCTTCTGGTCTACGGGGGACGCGTCGTGGGCGGCGACCTGAGCACGCCCGCGCTCGACGGTTTCATGACCGGCTTCGACGGCCAGATGGACGGCAGCGACTACAGCCTCAGCGAGCCGACGCTCGCGCGGGAAACGGACGGCACGCTGATCCTCAGCCCCGGCCCGGATTCCACCGCTCCGGCGGAAGAAGCGAATCCGCCGGCTTCCTCACAGGTTCCGGCGAACGCGTGGCCGACGGACTGACAGGTCACCGACAAATCGCACAATCGCAAAATTTCGGTGCGATTTTGCTTGCAGCCTTCGTGTTTTCGGCAATCTGATTGACTTTTTGGAATTATGACGCAGATTGCACAAGAAACCGCCGACGAAGCCCGAAAATATTTTCGAATACGCCCTGAGCAGAAAAGGAATCCTCTGTTCGGGGCGCTTTTTTTGTGGATTGTTCCGTGGAGATAAAAATATCTACTCAATTTTCGTCTAAATTGCTGTTTAGGCAATAATAGACGAAAAACGAGGAAGGTTTTTGTGTTTTATCGGAATTCCCTAAACTCCAAAATTAAAGTTTGGATAAAAAGAACCTGTAAATGGAGTGGGAGTTCTGTTATGATGATTTTACACCGAAAAATCGCGGCACCGGAAGGATCGTCCGGACGGGGCGGCCGTGAAGAAAATCAGGAGGTTCTGCTTATGGCGAGTGTAACATTAAAGAACGTTTATAAGGTATACAGCGGGAATGTGACCGCGGTATCGGACTTCAATCTGGAAATTCAGGATAAAGAATTCGTGATTCTGGTCGGGCCTTCCGGCTGCGGAAAATCC
>JAEWRF010000088.1 GCA_023460155.1 Bacillota bacterium
GCCTGTTACAAGAGATCGGTTCGCCGGAGGACCTGCAGAAACTGTCACAGGAGCAGCTGCAGTCACTTTGCGCCGAAATACGGGAAAAGATTATTCATACCGTTTCTGAGAACGGCGGCCATCTTGCGTCGAATCTGGGCGTGGTAGAGCTTTCCGTTGCTTTGCTGCGCGTATTCGGGTCGCCGGAGGATAAGATCGTCTGGGATGTCGGGCATCAGTGCTACACGCATAAAATGCTGACAGGGCGGGCCGACCGCATCGGAACGATTCGCACAAAGGACGGAATTTCGGGTTTCCCAAACCGCAGGGAAAGCGCCTATGACCCCATGACCTCAGGCCACAGCAGCACTTCCATATCTGCGGCGCTCGGAATCGCAACGGCAAAGAAACTGCTGGGGCAGCCGGGCCATGTGGTCGCGGTGATCGGGGACGGCGCACTGACCGGTGGGCTCGCTTATGAGGGACTGAACAACGCCGGGAGGTTCGCCAAGAATTTAATCGTCGTTCTGAACGACAATAAAATGTCGATTTCTAAAAATGTCGGCTCCATGGCCCGTTATTTGGCCCGCATCCGGATGAAGCCCTCCTATTTTCGCTTTAAAGGCAATGTGGAGTATGCACTCGACCGTATTCCCGGGATCGGGCGGCCCCTTCGCCACGCGATCCTCCGGTCGAAATCCGTGCTGAAGCAAATTCTGTATAACAGCACGATTTTTGAGGATATGGGTTTCTTTTATTACGGACCCTTCGACGGACACGATGTGGGTAAGTTGATTGAGGTCTTCAACGACCTGGGAAAGATTGAGCATCCGGTTCTGCTTCACGTCCTGACAAAAAAAGGAAAGGGATATTCCTTTGCCGAACAGAATCCCGGCGTTTTTCACGGTATTTCCGCTTTTGATATTGAAACGGGAGAAACCGGTCCGGCGGGGGAGAACTTTTCCAATGTTTTCGGCAGCGGACTCTGCGCCCTCGCGGAGATTGATCCCAGAATCTGCGCGATTACGGCGGCCATGCAGTCCGGAACGGGTCTTACTGAGTTTGCGCGGAAATTTCCGGAGCGATTTTTCGACACGGGTATCGCGGAGGAGCACGCGGTCACTTTTTCCGGCGGACTGGCTTCGGGCGGGATGCTGCCTGTCTTTGCGGTATATTCGTCGTTTTTACAGCGTGCTTATGATCAGATGATCCATGACATCGCGCTGCAGGGGGTCAAGGCGGTGCTTGCCGTGGACCGGGCCGGTGTGGTCGGGGAAGACGGGGAAACGCATCAGGGAATTTTCGATGCTGCGTATTTTAACACGATTCCCGGAATTACCGTATATTCCCCCTCCTATTATGACGAGCTGCAGTCTTTTCTGCATCAGGCACTCTATGAATGCGGCGGCTTTGCTGCGGTGAGATATCCGCGCGGGCCCCAGCTTTTCAAACCGTATGATTTTCATCCGCGATTTGAGCCGTATGACCTGTACGGTTATTCCGGAGCGAGGGTTGCGGTTGTCACCTACGGGCGGCTTTTTTCGTTCGCAAGCAGGGCCTGTGCTTTGCTGGCAGGGCGGAACATATTGATAAAAATCGTTAAACTGAACAGGATCAAGCCCTTGGATCCGGAGGCGGTTGCCGCGGCTTCAGATGCGGATCAGGTTTACTTCTTCGAAGAAGGAATCCTGCAGGGCGGAATCGGTGAGTCATTTCATCACCTGCTGCGCATGGCAGGTTTCGCGGGCCGGTTCCAGATTCGTGCAATTCCCGGTTTTGTCCGGCATGCAGGCATGCGTGAAACATTGGAAGACCTTGGCCTGACCGACACGGGTATGATGGAAATGATTGAGGCGGGGTATCGGAGCTATGGAAAAAAAGAGACTGGACACCCTGATGTTCGAGCGTGGTCTGACCCAGAGCAGGGAGCGGGCCAAAATCGAAATTATGATGGGAAACGTATATCTCAGCGGCCAAAAATCGGATAAACCCGGCACGATGGTGCCGGCCGATGCGAAAATTGAACTGCGCGGAGAAAAGATGCCCTATGTCAGCCGCGGCGGGCTGAAGCTGGAGAAAGCGTTGGCGGAATTCCCCATCGATCTTCACGGGAAAACGGTAATGGATATCGGGGCTTCCACGGGCGGCTTTACCGACTGCATGCTGCAGAACGGGGCAAAAAAAGTGTATTCCATCGACGTCGGCTACGGTCAACTTGCATGGAAACTGCGCACGGATCCCCGGGTTGTCAGTCTGGAACGGACCAATGTCCGCTATCTGACGCCGGAGCAGGTTCCGGAACCGATCGATTTTTTCAGCGTAGATGTTTCGTTTATTTCTCTGCGTCTGGTGCTTCCGGTTGCGCAGAAATTCCTGGCTCCCGGGGCTCAGGCCGTTTGTCTCATCAAGCCTCAGTTTGAAGCGGGCAGGGAAAAGGTCGGGAAAAAAGGTGTTGTGCGGGATCGGAAGGTCCATGCGGAGGTAATCCAAACGATTGCCGATTTTTGCGTTTCCATCGGGTTTTCAGTTCTTGGCCTTACCTATTCGCCAGTGAAAGGACCCGAAGGCAATATCGAATATTTGATTTATCTTCAGAACGGAGAAGAGGAGAACCTTGTGCTCCCGGACATTGACCGGCTGGTTGAGGAATCACACCGGAGTCTGAATGGCGGTGAGGCGGATTGAAGATCGCTGTAATCCCGAACTTAAGCAAGAAAAATGCCGTGAAACATACGCTGGGGCTGATTGAGAAGCTGCGGGAATTCGGGGCCGCAGTGAGCATGGACCGCTCCTTTGAGCCGGTCTTCGGCGCGTCGGGCGCGGAATTTCTTGATAACTTCGACAGTCTCGTCCAGGCCTGCGATGTTATGATTGCCGTCGGGGGAGACGGTACGATCATCCACTGCGCCAAGCATGCTGCCGCCGCAGGCAAACCGATCCTCGGCATCAATGTCGGAAGGCTTGGCTTCGTAGCGGGGCTTGAGCCGGACGAATACGGCCTTCTGGAACGCCTGGTTTCCGGCGATTACAGCGTAGAGGAGCGGATGATGCTGGAGGTTCGCGTGTGTTCCGGCGGTTCGTGCAAGACCTACCGGGCACTGAACGACGCCGTTCTTTTCCGGGGTGCCCTGTCACACATGCCGGATTTTCGGGTTCGGTTCAACGGTACGAAGGTCTGCGATTATCGGTCGGACGGCCTGATTTTTTCCACTCCCACAGGGTCCACCGCCTATTCCCTCTCTGCGGGGGGACCCGTGGTTGATCCGCAGCTTAACTGCATCGTGCTTACGCCCATCTGTCCCCATTCCCTGATGACCCGTCCGGTGGTTTTCGGGCCGGAGGCGAAACTGACGGTGCGGGCGGAAATGGATTCCGAAAGCGAGGTCATTCTGACCATGGATGGGGAAACTTCCTTCCGCATCCCGGATAAAGCGGTAAAAATGGAGATTTTCCGGTCCAAACAGTCGGTAAGAATTATTAAGCTGAAAAGCAATAATTTTTATGAAGTTCTGACCGATAAATTGGGTGAGAGGAGACACGGGTAATGAAAGAACGACGGCATGCAAAAATTCTGGAGCTGATCGGTAAATTCAGCATCGATACGCAGGAAGAACTGCTCCGGAGACTTCGCGAAGAAGGATTTGATGTTACGCAAGCCACGGTTTCCCGCGATATCAAGGAACTCCGGCTGATCAAGGCGCTTTCGCCGGACGGGAAATACCAGTATTCAACCGGGCAGGAAAGCTCCAAGGACCTTTCTTCAAAGTTTGCATTTCTTTTGGCCGATAATGCGGTGTCGGTCAGTTATGCGGGCAATATCATTGTTATCAAGTGCCTGACGGGCATGGCTAATGCCGTCTGCGCCGCAATGGATCTGGTCGAATGGGAAGGAATCGTCGGAACGCTGGCCGGGGACGACACGATCTTCGTCCTGATGCAGAATGGGGAAGAGGCCGGACGGCTGAGCGGCGCTCTTCAGAAAATGCTCAGGTGACAGTATGCTTTCACAGTTATACATTGAAAATATTGCGGTGATTGAAAAAGCCCGAATCGATTTCAAGGCGGGTTTCAATGTATTGACCGGTGAGACCGGAGCCGGAAAATCGATTCTCATTGATTCCATCCATGCGGTTCTCGGAGAGCGCACTTCAAGGGAACTGGTGCGGACGGGGGCGAAGTCTGCCTTTGTCAGCGCTGTATTTGACGGCATCGGTTCCAAAGCGGCTGCGGGACTGGAAGAACTTGGGTATCCGCTGGAAGAGGACGGAACCCTGATGCTTCAGCGGGAAATTGGCGCCGATACGAAATCCGCCTGCCGTATCAACGGCCGGCCGGCGACCGTTTCGATTCTCCGGCAGGTCGGGCCGCTTCTGATCAACATCCACGGGCAGCACGAAAGCTACGGGCTGCTTTCTCCGGAATCCCATATCGCTTATCTGGACAGCACCGGCCTTCCTGTGGATCAGATGGCGGAGTACCGTTCTGCGTACGACGCCATGCGGAAGGCGAAGGAAGGCTTTGACTCCTGCATCATGGACGAGACTCAGAAAGCGCGGCGAATGGACCTTCTCAGCTACCAGATCGGCGAGTTGGAGCAGGCAAACCTGCGCGCCGGGGAAGAAGAGGAACTGAACCGGCGCAGGACCATGTACCGGAACAGCGAAAAAATCGCGGGCTCCATTTCGGATGCCCAGTCCGCACTGGACGGAAACGAGGAATCTCCCGGAGCGGTTTCTGCCGTTTCCGCGGCGGCTCAGGCTCTGAGGGAAGCGCGGAATTTTCTGCCGGAGCTTTCCGATCTGGCGGAGCGGCTTGAGGGAATTTCCTACGAACTGGATGACTGCGGAAGCGAGCTGCGGGGTTATTCCGCTCAGCTGGAGTACGATCCCGCCGAAATCGACGCGGTGGAGTCAAGGCTCGACCTGCTTTACCGGCTCGGCATGAAATACGGCGGCAACGTAGACCGGATGCTTGAGTATTTGGAAGAGTGCAGGAGCGAACTCGAAAAAATCCGGCTCTCCGATGAAAATGCGGAGAAGTTCCGGGAAGACTACAAACGTGAGAAAAAACGCGCGGAAGCACTTGCCTCTGAAATCTCCCGGTGGCGGAGAAACGCGGCTTCCGATTTTTCCGGCCGCGTCAGGCAGGAACTTCAGTTTTTGGACATGCCGAACGTGACGTTTGAAGTTCATGCGGAGCAGGTGCCGCTCGGGCCTTCCGGTTCTGACAAGGTGGAGTTTTATATTTCCACCAATCCCGGCGAGCCTGCGAAACCGATTGCTAAAATCGCCTCCGGCGGGGAGCTTTCGCGGATCATGCTTGCCATAAAAACGGTTCTGGCCGGCGGCGACGAGGTCGGAACACTGATTTTTGACGAGGTTGATTCCGGGGTGAGCGGGAGCGCGGCGCAGAAGATTGGCCTGAAGCTTCGGGAAGTCTCGGAGAACCGGCAGGTCATCTGTGTGACGCATCTTGCGCAGATCGCGGCCCTCGCGGATACCCAGTATCTGATTGAAAAACATGTGGAGGGCGGCCGGACGTTTACGCAGGTGCTGGAACTGGGCGAGGAAGGCAGAAAGCAGGAGCTCGCCCGCATCATGGGAGGAACGAGAATCACGCCGCTGATGCTTCAGAACGCCGCCGAAATGCTGGAGATGGCACAAAAGACTCCGCGCGGCTCTTGACAGACCAACGAAAAGAATATATGATAACCTTAATAGCTTAGATGGGAAGAAGTAAGTCGAAGCAGTCGGTTCAGAGAGCCCGCGGGTGGTGAGAGCGGGTGCGGCGTTTGGCTGAAATACATCCCGGAGCCGCCGGGCTGAATGAAGAGTAGGCTTTGCCGTATGCGCACGTTACAGCGCGTGGGTATGGTTTGTACCCGTGAGGCCGCTGCCGTGAGGCTGCGGCAAACTGAGGTGGTACCGCGGATTTTCCGCCCTCTGCAATTAATTTTGCGGGGGGCTTTTTTGTTCCCCGGAATTGGAGGAAACAAACATGGGAGTCTATGAAGAACTGAAGGAGCGCGGCCTGATCGCGCAGGTAACGGATGAAGAAAAGGTACGGCATTTGCTCGACGAAGAGAAAACTGTTTTTTATGTGGGCTTTGACCCCACGGCGGACAGCCTTCACGTTGGCCATTTCATCCCGATTATGGTAATGGCTCATCTGCAAAGAGCGGGCCACACGCCGATCGCCCTGTTCGGCGGCGGGACCGGAATGGTTGGCGACCCGACGGGTAAGAGCGACATGCGCAAAATGCTGACGGAGGCGGAGATCAGCCACAATATTGAATGCTTTCGGGGACAGATGTCCCGCCTGATCGATTTTTCAGACGGAAAAGCCATTATGGCCAATAATGCAGACTGGCTGTTAAACCTGAATTACATCCAATTCCTTCGCGATATCGGCGTATGTTTTTCCGTGAACCGGATGCTGGCGGCGGAGTGTTATAAACAGCGTCTGGAGCGCGGACTGACCTTTTTTGAAATGAACTATATGGTAATGCAGAGCTATGATTTTCTGGAATTGAACCGCCGTTATAACTGCCAGCTGCAATTAGGCGGAGACGATCAGTGGAGTAATATTATTTACGGTGCGGAGTTGATCCGCCGCAAGGAAAACAAGGAAGCGTTCGGCATGACAGTGACCCTGCTGACCAACAGCGAGGGCAAAAAAATGGGCAAAACGGAAAAAGGCGCCGTCTGGCTCGATCCGGAAAAAACTTCCCCCTATGAGTTTTACCAGTACTGGCGCAATGTAGGCGACGCCGATGTCATCCAGTGCCTGAAGATTCTCACATTTGTGCCGATGGTAAAAATCCGCGAACTGGAAAAACTACAGGGTGAGGAACTGAATTCCGCAAAGGAACTGCTGGCGTTTGAGGTGACAAAACAGATTCATGGGGAAGAAGAAGCCGTAAAAGCGCGTGATTCTGCCCGTGCGCTGTTCCAGCAGGGAACCGACGCTGAAAACATGCCTTCCGCCGATCTGGCACTTTCGGATTTTGCGGACGACGCAATCTCTATGCCTGATCTGCTGGTTAAATCCGGCCTCGCTCCTTCCAGAGGAGAGGCAAAGCGCCTGATTCTGCAGGGCGGAATCACCGTTGACGGAGAGAAGGTTTCCGACCCTTCATCATCGGTTTCCGTCAGGGAATTTAAAAAGGACGGCGGGAATTACGTAATCTTGAAAAAAGGCAAAAAAGCGTACCGCAGGGTTAACCTTGCCGAATAAGGTTCCCAGGTCTCATCAGACCGCCGAAAGAATTTTTGGCTTTATGACTCTGCATTTTTTTAGGAAACAACCCGCATAAGAAGGGAAATAGGCGAAAAATCTCTAAATTTTGTGCATAAAACTGAAATAAGACTTTCAAATCAAAAATGATTGACACAGAATTTAAAAAAGCATAAAATAAAATAAATTAGGTTAGGAACCGCTGATTTAATGGAAAGTGCGACGGCGGCCGCATGATTTTTGCCGGCAAAGGAAAGAACGCGCGAATACTGCGGTATTCGAAGCATCTGGATGTTGCTCGACGTAAAATCAGCCGGCCGGCGCGGCGTCCGGAGTAAATCAGCGGTTTCCTAAAATTGTGGCAGCGGGGCGGCGCTTCCTGCCAAGCGAAAGGAAAATTTCCGGAGGGATGAGCATGGGAAAATATTCGAAAAATGATATTATCCGAATGATCGATGAATACAATGTCCGTTTCATCCGGCTTCAGTTTACCGATATTCTTGGAACTCTGAAAAACGTTGCGGTGACGGCGGGTCAGATGGAGAGAGCGCTGGACAACAAGTGCATGTTCGACGGTTCTTCCATTGAGGGCTTTGTCCGGATTGAAGAATCCGACATGTACCTTCGCCCCGATTTGGATTCCTTTCTTATCTTTCCATGGAACACGCAGAACGGGCGTGTTGCGCGGCTGATCTGCGATATTTATAAGCCGGACGGAACCCCGTTTGAAGGCGATCCGCGCTATATTCTTAAAAAAACGCTGCAGGAAGCCGCCGGACGGGGCTACACTTACAACGTGGGACCGGAATGTGAATTTTTCCTGTTCAACACGGACGAATTCGGCCATCCGACGACGAAGACGCAGGATACGGCGGGGTATTTCGATCTTGGGCCTTCGGACCTCGGAGAAAGCGCGCGGCGGGACATCTGTCTGGATCTGGAGGAGATGGGATTTGAGATTGAGGCTTCCCATCATGAATTTGCAAACGCCCAGCATGAGATCGACTTCAAATACAGCGAGGCACTACTGGCGGCCGACCGTCTGATGACCTTTAAAATGGTCGTAAAAACCTGTGCGGATGCCCACGGTTTGTGCGCAACGTTTATGCCGAAGCCGCTTGCCGGAAACTCCGGGTCGGGCCTTCATGTGAACATGTCGCTGTTCCGGAACGGCGAGAACGCATTTTATGATCCGGAAAGCGAGACAGGCCTGAGCCGGACGGCACTCAGCTTTATTGCGGGCGTCATGAGCCATATCCGGGGAATCTGCGCGGTGGCCAATCCGCTGGTGAACTCCTACAAACGTCTGGTTCCGGGGTTCGAAGCGCCGTGCCATATTGCGTGGACGATGAGCAACCGCAGCGCGCTGATCCGCGTACCTGCAGAGCGGGAGCGAAGCACGCGTGCCGAGCTGAGAAATCCGGATCCGGCCTGCAACCCTTATCTGACGTTTGCGCTTTTGCTTGCGGCGGGGCTTGACGGCATTGACCGCGACCTGACTCCCCCGGAGCCTGCGGTCGCCAATATTTACGATATGGAGCCGGAGGAACGGAAGAGGCGGGGGATGGAAGAACTTCCGGAAGACCTGCATTCCGCGCTGGAAGAAATGAAGGCGGATCCGATGATCCGGAAGGTGCTTGGAAATCACGTGTTTAACAAATATGTGGAAGCCAAGGAAAACGAGTGGCGGGATTTTTCCCATGCGGTGACCGAATGGGAAATCAGCCGGTATCTCAGTAAATTCTAAGAAAAGCTGTACCGGGCCATAATCCATCATTCCACGGAGTTGTTAAATATGAGCAGCATTATTGTAGCGAATTCGAATCCGGATTACGCGAAAAAAATAGCGGCCGTACTCCGTTCCAGCGGCCTGAATATCGGAGGAGTATGCACGACGGGCGCACAGGTTATCGATTTTGCGAATAAGCATTATCATGGCGGGGTGGTAATCAGCAGTATTAAGCTGAGGGATATGCCGGCCTTTAATCTGCCGCGCGTGGTCGGCTCCGGCTATGACTTTTTGTATCTTGTAAGTCCGGAATTCGCGGGGGCGTGCGATTCGATCGAATCCGTCAGCCTGATGCTTCCGCTGAACCGGATGAGCTTGATTTCTACGGTCAATATGCTTTTGAATATTTCGGATTATACGTCCCTGAATATCAAAAAAAAGCTCAGCGGCGGAAACATTGATGAAAAGCAGCTTGTTAAAAACGCGAAGGATCTGCTGATGGAGCGAAACCATCTCACCGAGGCCCAGGCACACCGGTTTATTCAGAAAAAAAGTATGGATACCGGAAAGAAAATGGTCGAGACTTCCATGATTATCCTCAGTTCTTAAGGAAAGGTGTGGCGGAATGCAATTTACAAAAATGCAGGGCATCGGGAACGATTATATCTACGTCAACTGCTTC